>NZ_JAAQQT010000520.1:0-43251 GCF_011742065.1 Aquabacterium sp. A08 | reverse complement strand
CTGGGCAAGCCCAACCTGTTTTGGGGCGTGACCGCGGGCAACATGGACTCCATGATCAACCGCTACACGGCGGACCGCAAAATCCGCTCCGACGACGCTTACACCCCCGGCGACGTGGGCGGCAAGCGCCCGGACCGCGCCGCCACCGTGTACAGCCAGCGCTGCCGCGAGGCCTACAAAGACGTGCCCATCGTGCTGGGCGGCATCGAAGGCAGCCTGCGCCGCATCGCCCACTACGACTACTGGACCGAAACCGTGCGCCGCAGCGTGGTGCTGGACAGCAAGTGCGACATCCTGCTGTACGGCAACGCCGAGCGCGCCCTGGTGGAGGTGGCGCACCGGCTGGCCAAGCGCGAGCCCATCGAGTCCATCACCGACGTGCGCGGCACCGCCTTCGTGCGCCGCAGCACGCCCGAGGGCTGGTTCCAGATCGACTCCACCGAGGTGGACCAGCCAGGCCGGGTGGATGCCCACACCAACCCCTACCTGATGGTGTCGGAGCAGGCCAAGGCCCAGGGCCAGAGTTGCGCCCGCGACGACGAAGCGCAAGCCCAGGCCGACGCGGCCAACGCCCAGCGCACGGCCGATGCCGCGCTGGACGCCGCCGGGGGGCACGCCGTCGGCCACAAGGCCCAGGCCGGCGCGGTGCAGCCCTTGCGCTTTGTCAGCAACCCGGCCTTGCCTTTCCAAGGCAAGCCGCCGCGCGACAAGACCGTCATCCGCCTGCCCAGTTTCGAGCAGGTCAAGGCCGACCCGGTGCTGTACGCCCACGCCAACCGGGTGCTGCACCTGGAAACCAACCCCGGCAACGCCCGCGCGCTGGTGCAGGCCCACGGCAGCGGCTCGTCCGCACGCGACGTCTGGGTCAACCCCCCGCCCATCCCGCTGACCACGGCCGAGATGGACCACGTGTTCGACCTGCCTTACGCCCGCAGCCCGCACCCCAGCTACGCCGACGAACACGGCCGCCACGACGGCGCCACCAAAATCCCGGCGTGGGAGATGATCCGCTTCAGCGTCAACATCATGCGCGGCTGTTTCGGCGGCTGCACCTTCTGCTCCATCACCGAGCACGAGGGCCGCATCATCCAGAGCCGCTCGGAAGACTCCATCATCCGCGAGCTGGAGGACATCCGCGACAAGGTCGAGGGCTTCACCGGCGTCATCTCCGACCTGGGCGGCCCCACCGCCAACATGTACCGCATCGGCTGCAAAACGCCCGAGATCGAGGCCGCCTGCCGCAAGCCTTCGTGTGTGTACCCGGGCATCTGCTCCAACCTCAACACCAGCCACGACCCACTCATCAAAATCTACCGCCGCGCGCGGGCGCTCAAGGGCATCAAGAAGATCCTGATCGGCTCCGGTCTGCGCTACGACCTGGCGGTGAAAAGCCCCGAGTACGTCAAGGAACTGGTGCAGCACCACGTCGGCGGCTACCTGAAGATCGCGCCCGAGCACACCGAAAGCGGCCCGCTGTCCAAGATGATGAAGCCCGGTATCGGCAGCTACGACCGCTTCAAGCAGATGTTCGAGAAGTACAGCGAGGAAGCGGGCAAGAAGCAGTACCTGATCCCGTACTTCATCGCCGCCCACCCCGGCACCAGCGACGAGGACATGATGAACCTCGCCCTCTGGCTCAAGCGCAACGGTTTCCGCGCCGACCAGGTGCAGACCTTCTACCCCAGCCCCATGGCCACCGCCACGGCCATGTACCACACGGGGCTGAACACGCTCAAGGGCATCCACCGCGACGAGCGCGCCGAGCGGGTGGACATCGTCAAAGGCGACAAGCGCCGCCGCCTGCACAAGGCGTTCTTGCGCTACCACGATCCGAACAACTGGCCGCTGCTGCGCGAGGCCTTGAAGCGCATGGGCCGTGCCGACCTGATCGGCAACGGCAAGCAGCACCTGATTCCCACCTTCCAGCCGCTGACGGACGGTGGCTACCAGAGCCCGCGCCGCACCAATTCCACGCCGTCGGCCAAGCCGGGCGGCGCCCCGGCCGCGGGCGCAGGGGGGCGCACCGCCAAGGCACCGGTGCGCGGCCAGTTGCTGACGCAGCACACCGGTCTGCCGCCGCGCGCCGGTGTGGCCGGTCCCGCCATTGGGCGGCCTGCCGCGCCCGCCAAGCCGGGTTCACCCGTGGGCAAGGGCAAGCGCCGGGGCTGAACCGGCTGATGCCGCCCCGAGCGGCGGCGGGGCGCCACCCTAGAATGCGGCCATGGCTTTGTTCACAGACCCCAGTTCGGTCACCCACGGCATCCAGCTGGCCGTGGCGCCGGTGTTTTTGCTCACCGCCGTCTCCGGCATGATCGCTGCGGTGGCGGGGCGGCTGGCCCGCATCATCGACCGGGCCCGGGTGCTGGAAGAGCGCCTGCAGGGCCAAGCCGAACGGGACGCCCCGGCCCTGCAGGAACTGGCGCGCCTGCGCCTTCGTGGCCTGCTGGCCAACAGCTCCATCGCCAGCCTGACGCTGTGTGCCTTCCTCATCGGGCTGACGATCCTGCTGCTGTTCCTGGGCGAAACCACCGATTTCCAGAGCAACCGCGGCGCCATCCTGAGTTTTTTGGGCGGGGTGCTCTGCTTCATGCTGGCGCTGGCCTGCTTCCTGGCCGAAACCGTGCTGTCCACCCAGATCATGAACTTCGGCCAGGGCCTGCGCCGCTGACGCCTCACGGCCGGACCCCGTGCCGCGGGCTGCGCCGGCCGGTCCCTGCCGGGCCCGGCGCCTGCGGGCTTACTGGCCGAAGTCCAGCGGCAGGCCCACGTAGTTTTCGGCGATGGTGCGCGCGCCGTTCTCGCTGTGGATCAGGTAGTCCAGCTCGGCGTCCTGGAACTTCTGGCCGATCTCGCCGTTTTCCGGGAAGTGGTGCATCAGGCTGGTGAACCACCACGAGAAGCGCTCGGCGCGCCAGATGCGCTTGAGGCATTTCTCGGAATAGGCGTCCACGCCGGCCTCGGACTTCTCCTGGTAGAACTCGATCAGCGCGTTGGCCAGGTACTTCACGTCGGTGGCGGCCAGGTTCAGGCCTTTGGCCCCGGTGGGCGGCACGATGTGGCCGGCGTCGCCCGCCAGGAACATGCGGCCAAAACGCAGCGGTTCGGTCACAAAGCTGCGCAGCGGGGCGATGCTCTTTTCAATCGACGGGCCGGTCACCAGCTGCTCGGCCGCTTCCGGGTCCAGGCGGCGCTTGAGTTCGTCCCAGAAGGCCTGATCGGACCACTGCTCCACCTGGTCGGTCAGCGGCACTTGCAGGTAATAGCGGCTGCGGGTCAGGCTGCGCTGCGAGGCCAGGGCGAAGCCGCGAGTGCTGTTCGCGTAAATCAGCTCGTGGTGCACCGGCGGCGTGTCCGACAGCAGGCCCAGCCAGCCGAAGGGGTAGACCTTCTCGAATTCCTTGATCGCGCCCTTGGGCACGCTGGCGCGGCAGACGCCGTGGAAGCCGTCGCAGCCGGCGATGAAGTCGCACTCGATCGTCTGGCTCTGGCCGTCTTTGTCGTAGGTCACGCGCGGGCGGTCGGTGCCGTAGTCGTGCACCGCCACGTTCGTCGCCCCGTACACGGTGGTCAGGCCGGCGGCGGTGCGGGCGTCCATCAGGTCGCGGGTCACCTCGGTCTGGCCGTACACCATCACCTTCTTGCCGCCGGTGAGTTTGTCCATGTCGATGCGGTGGCGCTGGCCCTGGAACAGCAGGTCGAAACCGGTGTGCACCAGGCCTTCGGCGTGCATGCGGGTGCCCACGCCGGCTTCGTCCAGCACGTCCATCGTCACCTGTTCCAGCACGCCGGCGCGGATGCGGCCGAGCACGTAGTCGGGGCTCTGGCGTTCAACGATGACGGCATCGATGCCGGCCTTGTGCAGCAACTGGCCGAGCAGCAGACCGGACGGGCCGGCCCCGACGATGGCAACCTGGGTACGCATGAAACATCTCCTGTGGGGTGAAAGTTGAGCGCCATCGTAGGCGCCGAACCCGCCGGGCAGAAGGGGTGGTGTCGGTGTTTTGTGCGATCAGCGAACGCTTTGTGCGATCATCGCGCAAATGTTTGGATGCCGATCCCCGCAGGAGCCGCGCCGTGGCGATTGAAAAAACCGATTTCATTGAGGGCATGGCCAAGGGCATGGCGGTGCTGGAAAGCTTTGACACCGACCGCCAGCGCCTCAACGCCACGCTGGCCGCGCAACGCACCGGCCTGACCCGCGCCGCCGCGCGCCGCCACCTGCTGACCCTGGCCCACCTGGGCTACCTGGACAGCGACGGCAGCTATTTTTGGCTGTCGCCCAAGGTGTTGCGGTTTTCCGGCAGCTACCTGGCCAGCGCGCGGCTGCCGCGCGCGGTGCAGCCGGTGCTCAACCGGTTGGCGGCGCAGTCGCGCGACGCGTTTTCGGTGGCGGTGCTGGAGGGCGATTCGGTCGTCATCGTGGCGCGCAGCGTGTCGCTGGCCGCCTCGAACGGGGCGCTCGACTGGGACGGCAGCTCGCTCGGCCAGCCCGTCCCAAGGGTGCAGGCCGTGCGCCTGCTGGCCCATGGCCTGCACCTGGGCGCGCGCCTGCCGGTGCACGCCACCTCCACCGGGCGGGTGCTGCTGGCCGCCTTGCCGCGCCCGGCCTTCACCGCCTGGCTCAAGGGCCGCGACCTGCCGCGCCTGACGCCGCACACCGTGACCGAGCCCCAGGCGCTGCGGCAGATCGTGGCGGCGGTGCGCCAGGCCGACCACTGCATCGCCAGCGAGGAGCACGAACTGGGCGTGCACGCGGTGGCGGTGCCGGTGCGCAACATGGCCGGCGCCACCGTGGCGGCGCTGAACGCGGTGGTGTCGCAGCAGCGGCTGCAGTCTGGGGTGGTGCAGCGCGAGTTGCTGCCCCTGCTGCAGGACGCGGCCCGCGAACTCCGGCCCCAGGTATGAAGCGTGGGTGGACGGGCAGGACGCGCGCGCTGTTCGCGGCGTTCCTGATCGGCTGGGCGCTGGCAGCGACGGTCCGCGTGCAGGCGGCCGAGGCGGTCTGGCTGACCGGCCGCGTGGTGGCGGTGGTCGATGGCGACACCGTGCAGGTGTACGACGGCACGCAGCGCCACACCGTGCGGCTGGCCGCCATCGACGCGCCGGAGCGCCGGCAAGCCCACAGCCAGCGCGCCCGCCAGCAGCTGGCGGCCTGGGTAGCGCAGCGCGAGGTGCTGGTCACCCACCGCCGCACCGACCGCTACCGGCGGCTGGTCGGGCAGGTTTGGCTCGACGGCGAAGACGTCGGCCTGCGTCTGGTGCGCGCCGGCTTGGCCTGGCACGCCACCCCCTACCAGCGCGAGCAGGACCCCGCCGACCGCCAGGCCTACGCGGCGGCGCAAGCGCAGGCCCGCGCCGAGCGGCTGGGCCTCTGGTCCGACGAGGCGCCGCAGCCCCCTTGGCTGTTCCGGCGCCAACCCCGCATGGCGCCCCCTTGAGCACCGACCTGGGGACGGTGCAGCCGGCGGACTCGCCCGCCCACGATCGGCGTTTTGGTTGAAATGTGGTGGCTAAATCCTTGTCGGGAATGGTATTTTTCAACTATCCCGAAAAACTGTGGATAACTTTGTTGAAAACCCCTGAAAATGCCGCGCCAAGGCTTGTGCGACAAGGCCTGCATTGGCTTGCCCACGATTTGTGCAGCGTGGACGTGTCCATACAAATCAACAACTTGGCGATGTTTTGGGGCGGCCCTGTCGATTTCCGGGGTCTGACCCGCAGGGCGCCGGGGCTGCGCCAAAAATGTGCATAAAAGTCCGGGGTTTGCACGCGTGGCGGCCATTTGGGGCGGGCAAACGGGCCGCAGCGGTCCCCAGGCGCTGGGGTCAAAGGTGTGGACAAGCTTGGGGCAGGTGCTGCAAGTGCTTGTCTGCCCAGGGGTTTTGTCGGCCTGCTTAAAGCGCAGGCAGTGCGCGCGGGCGCTTCAGGGTTCGACCAGGTGCCCGGTTTTCACCAGGATCAGGCAACCGGTCTCGCTGTAGGGCTGGTGCGCGCTCAGGTGCGGGCTGCGCAGCCAGGTGCCGGCGGGGTAGTGGCCGTGCTCGTCGGAAAACACGCCTTCCAGCACCCAGATTTCTTCGCCGCCGTGGTGGCGGTGGGGCTGGAACACCGTGCCCGGCGCCCAGCGCACCAGGGCCGTGTGCTGGGTGCCGAAGCTGTGCAGGGGCAGCACCGACAGCCCGGGCACCAGACCCGGACGGAACCCGGCCCGGCGCGTGTCCACCGCCAGTTGGGCCCCGTCGTCGGGCGACTGGTAGCGCAGCTTGACGAAGAGGGTGCAGCCCTCCCGCGAATACGGCGCATGGTGGGAGCCTGGCGGGTTCTTCAGGTAAGTGCCGGGGCCGTGGTCGCCGTGTTCGTCACTGAAGGTGCCGTCCAGCACCAGAATTTCCTCGCCCAGGTCGTGCCGGTGCGATCCGAAGCGGGCGCCGGGCGCGTAGCGGACGAGGGAGGTGGCGCGGGCCACCTCGCCACCGTCGCGCTCCAGCAGGCGCCGCTGCACCCCGGCGTGGGGCGACCCGACCCAGGGCAGTTGGGTGCTGTCGACCACGCAGCGTAGCGTCCAGTCGGCGTTCAGGCGGGTGGGGGGCTGGGGGGTGGCGCTCATGCGGCGATTCTCCTCAAACGGTCCCGCGCGGGCCGGGCGCGGCGTGCACAACCCCACGGCCCGTGCCGTCACCTGGGCGGGCCCGCCCGACCGGCCCTGCGCATGGGCTACAGTGGTGCCACCCTGGTTGTACCGGGTACGTGCCATTGGCCCCTGCCTGCATCGGTGGGCGCCGGACCGTGCCCCCATCGAAAGAATCCCCATGCAAACCCGCGCAGCCGTGGCCTGGAAGGCCGGCCAACCCCTGACCATCGAAACCGTGGACCTGCAAGGCCCCAAATTCGGCGAGGTGCTCGTCGAAATCAAGGCCACCGGCATCTGCCACACCGACTACTACACCCTCAGCGGCGCCGACCCCGAGGGCATCTTCCCCGCCATCCTGGGCCACGAAGGCGCGGGCGTGGTGGTGGACGTGGGCCCGGGCGTGACCACCCTGAAAAAAGGCGACCACGTCATCCCGCTCTACACCCCGGAATGCCGCCAGTGCAAGTTCTGCCTGAGCCGCAAGACCAACCTGTGTCAGCTCATCCGCGGCACCCAGGGCAAGGGCCTGATGCCCGACGCCACCAGCCGTTTCAGCCTCAACGGCGAGCCCATCTTCCACTACATGGGCACCAGCACCTTCGCCAACCACACCGTGGTGCCCGAGATCGCGCTGGCCAAGATCCGCCCCGACGCGCCGTTCGACAAGGTCTGCTACATCGGCTGCGGCGTCACCACCGGCATCGGCGCCGTCCTCTTCACCGCCAAGGTGGAAGCGGGCGCCAACGTGGTGGTCTTCGGTTTGGGCGGCATCGGCCTGAACGTGATCCAGGGCGCCAAGATGGTGGGTGCCGACAAGATCATCGGTGTGGACCTGAACCCGGGCCGCGAAGCCATGGCGCGCCAGTTCGGCATGACCCACTTCCTGAACCCGAAGGACATTGAGGCGGCAGGCGGCAACATTGTGGACGCCATCGTGCAACTCACGGATGGCGGCGCCGACTACAGCTTCGAGTGCATCGGCAACACGAAGGTGATGCGCCAGGCGCTGGAGTGCACCCACAAAGGCTGGGGCCGCAGCATCATCATCGGCGTGGCCGAAGCGGGCGCCGAAATCTCCACCCGCCCGTTCCAGCTCGTCACCGGCCGCAAGTGGGAGGGCTCGGCCTTTGGCGGCGCGCGCGGCCGCACCGACGTGCCCAAGATCGTGGACTGGTACATGGACGGCAAGATCGACATCGACAGCCTGATCACCCACAAGCTCAAGCTGGAGCAGATCAACGAAGGCTTTGACCTGATGAAGCGCGGCGAGTCCATCCGCGCGGTGGTCGAGTTCTGAGCGCGTGGCGATGCACCCCCTGACCCCCACCGATCCCTGCAGCCCTTGCGGCGCGAGCGTTCCCGCTGAAGTCGTTGCTCCCACGCTGCGCAGCGAGCACGCCTGCTTCGGCGGCGTGCAGCGCTTCTACCAGCACGACTCGGCCACCATCGGCCTGCCGATGCGCTTTGCCGTCTACCAGCCGCCCCAGGCCCAACAGGGCCCGGTGCCGGCGGTGGTCTACCTCGCGGGGCTGACCTGCACCGAAGAAACCTTCACCGTCAAGGCCGGTGCGCAACGCGTGGCCGCCGAGCTGGGGCTGGCCCTGCTCATGCCCGACACCAGCCCGCGCGGCACCGACGTGCCCGGTCAGTCCGACGCTTGGG
The DNA here is from genome assembly GCF_011742065.1 of Aquabacterium sp. A08. NCBI lineage: Bacteria > Pseudomonadati > Pseudomonadota > Betaproteobacteria > Burkholderiales > Sphaerotilaceae > Aquabacterium > Aquabacterium sp. A08. The sequence continues at coordinate 34,958 of NZ_JAAQQT010000520.1, read as the reverse complement.
ACTTTGGTGTGGCGGCCGGCTTTTACCTGGACGCCACCCAGGCGCCGTGGTCCGCCCACTGGCGCATGGAAAGCTACCTGCTGGACGAGTTGCTGCCGTTGCTGGGCGAGCACCTGCCCATCTCGGTGCGGCGCTTGGGCCTCATGGGCCACTCCATGGGCGGGCACGGCGCGCTCACCCTGGCCTACCGCCACCCGGACCGTTTTCGCAGCCTCAGCGCCTTTGCGCCCATCTGCGCGCCCATGCAGTGCCCGTGGGGCCAGAAAGCCTACACCGGCTACCTGGGCGAGGACCGCAGCGCCTGGGCCGCGCACGACGCGACCGAGCTGATCCGCCAGCGCCACGCCAGTGGCCTGCCGCCTTTGTTTCCCCAAGGCATCTTGGTGGACCAGGGGCTGGCCGACCCATTCCTGGCCGAACAGTTGCACCCGCACCTGCTGGAACAGGCCTGTTCAGAAACCGCCCAGCCCCTGACCCTGCGCCGCCACGCCGCTTACGACCACGGCTACTACTTCATCGCCAGCTTCGTGGAAGACCATTTGCGTCACCACGCGGCCAGTTTGTAGATCGCTGCGCGGTCGGGAGACCGCCGGGGTTGCGGCGTTTGACCCCAAGTCTCAGGGCACATGGCGCCCTGTTGGCTTGTCAGTCCGCTGCAAGGGCGCCACAGATAATTATGAATTCACTTGCGCCACGCAGGGTGCAGTGCCCCAGTCCCGGAGACCCCCATGACCGCACCGACGAGCTACCACGACTTCTTCCGCCGCTCCATCGACGACCGCGACGCCTTCTGGGCCGAACAGGCCCAACTGATCGACTGGCACAAGCCCTACGACCGCGTCTGCAACTACGACAACGCGCCCTTTGCCCGCTGGTTCGAGGGCGGTCAGACCAACCTGTGCCACAACGCGGTGGACCGCCACCTGAAAGACCGCGCCGACCAGAACGCGCTGATCTTCGTCTCCACCGAAACCGACACCGAAAAAGCCTACAGCTTCCGCGAACTGCACACCGAGGTGCAGCGCATGGCCGCCATCCTGCAAAGCCTTGGCGTGGGCAAGGGCGACCGGGTGCTGATCTACATGCCCATGATCGCCGAAGCCTGCTTCGCCATGCTGGCCTGCGTGCGCATCGGTGCCATCCACTCGGTGGTGTTCGGCGGCTTCGCCAGCCACAGCCTGGCCAGCCGCATCGACGACGCCCAGCCCAAGCTGGTCATCAGCGCCGACGCCGGCATGCGCAGCGGCAAGGTGGTGCCCTACAAGCACCTGCTGGACGAGGCCATCCACCTGTCCGTCAACAAGCCCGCCAAGGTGCTGATGGTCAACCGCGGCCTGGCCGCGTTTGCGCCGGTGGCCGGCCGCGACGAGGACTACGCCACCCTGCGCGACCAGCACCTGAACGCGCAGGTGCCGTGCGAGTGGGTGGACAGCACCCACCCCAGCTACATCCTCTACACCAGCGGCACCACCGGCAAGCCCAAGGGCGTGCAGCGCGACACCGCCGGCTACGCCGTGGCCTTGGCCGCGTCCATGAAGCACATCTACATGGGCAACCCGGGCGAGACCTATTTCTCCACCTCCGACATCGGCTGGGTGGTGGGCCACAGCTACATCATTTATGGCCCGCTGCTCAACGGCATGGCCACCATCATGTACGAAGGCCTGCCCACCCGCCCGGACGCCGGCATCTGGTGGCAGCTGGTCGAAAAGTACAAGGTCAGCGTCATGTTCTCGGCCCCCACCGCCGCGCGCGTGCTCAAAAAGCAGGACCCGGCCTACCTGAGCAAGCACGACCTGTCCAGCCTCAAGGCGCTGTTCCTCGCCGGCGAGCCGCTGGACGAACCCACCGCCAACTGGATCGCCGAGGCCATCGGCAAGCCCATCATCGACAACTACTGGCAGACCGAAACCGGCTGGCCCATCATGGCCATCTGCAACGGCGTCGAGCGCGCGCCCACCAAGTTCGGCTCGCCGGGCAAGGCGGTGTACGGCTTTGACGTGCGGCTGATCGACGAAAACACCGGCGAAGAGATCACCGAGCCCAACAAGAAGGGCGTGATCGCGGTCAATGGCCCGCTGCCGCCCGGCTGCCTGCAAACCATCTGGGGCGACGACGAGCGCTACGTCAAGACCTACTGGTCCAGCATCCACAACAAGGTGATGTACTCCACCTTCGACTGGGGTGTGAAGGACGCCGACGGCTACTTCTTCATCCTGGGCCGCACCGACGACGTGATCAACGTCGCCGGCCACCGCCTGGGCACCCGCGAGATCGAGGAAAGCCTCTCCAGCCACCCGGCCGTGGCCGAAGTGGCCGTGGTGGGTGTGGCCGATCAACTCAAAGGCCAGGTGGCGGTGGCGTTCGCGGTGCTCAAGGACGCGTCGCTGGCCGCCACGGCAGAGGACGCCGGCAAACTGGAAGCTGCGATGATGAAGGTGGTAGACGAGCAACTCGGTGCGGTCGCCCGCCCGGCGCGGGTGCGCTTCGTCCACGTGTTGCCCAAGACCCGCTCCGGCAAGCTGCTGCGCCGCGCCATCCAGGCGGTGTGCGAAGGCCGCGACCCCGGCGACCTGACCACCATGGACGACCCGGCCGCGCTGCAGCAGATCAAGGACCTGCTGGCCTGACCCCCAGCCACCCGGGCTCTGCCTGGGCGGTTGCGCGCGCCGTGCCCCCTGGTGGGGCACGGCGTCTTTGTTGGTGGCGGCAATCGGGTTATCATGCCCATCAGAGATCTTAGGGCTTGGTTATATATGCAGGAAATCATCGATCCAGCGGCCGGTGTCGAAAAGGCCCGCGTGTTCGAATTGGCCGCCGAATTGTTTGGCATTTTGGCCACGCCCATGCGTTTGCGCATACTCAGTGCTTTGTGCGACAAGGAAAAATCGGTGTCCGAATTGCTGGCCGACATCGACACCACCCAGCCCAACCTGTCGCAACACCTGAACCTGCTGTACCGCGCCGGCGTGCTGGCCAAGCGCAAGGAAGGCACCCAGGTCATCTACCGGGTGCAGAGCGAGAAGGCGGTCACCCTGTGCCGCACGGTGTGCACCCAGATCGCCATCGAAATGGACGAGCCCTCGGCCATCCCCGCCGCCGACCGGCTCTCGCCGCGCATCGGCGGCTGAACCCGGGCAAGCCCTCGGGTGTGCCGGCGCGGCGCCGGCCTACAATGGGGCATGACTGCTTCTGTACCTTGTCGCCTGTGGTGGCGCAGCGCCTGCCTCGCCGCCTTGGCTGTTGTGGTGCTGGCCGGTTGCGGCAGCGTGAATGTGGGCTTCAGCATCCCGGTGGGCCCGCACACCGGCGTTGGCGTGTCGGTCGGCTCTGACGGTCGCGTCGGCGTGGGCGTTGGGGTGTCCGCCGGCGGTGGCACGGTCAGTGTCGGCACCTCCGGTCAGTTGCCTGTCAACAAAGACGACGACACTGCCGAAAAGAAATAAATCATTGAACGCCACGCCCCACCGGCCACGCCGGTTTCCAGCGGGTGCGGCGTCGGAGACAAGCACAAAAGCATTGCTATCCCCAGGCGAACGATGGCACAATGTCGGATTGCACAGGTCCTTCCAAACACTGTCGCATCCGCCAATCGGTCCAGCCGTGTCGCGGAAGGTTTTTCCAACCAGCTAATGTTTCCCAAAGGGGAACGGAGGTCAGCGAATCCATGAGCGAGACGAACAGCGTCTACGTTGCCTACAACGGCAACTCGTATCTCTTCGGCGGCAACGCGCCGTATGTGGAAGAGATGTACGAAAACTACCTGGCCGATCCCACCAGCATCCCCGATTCCTGGCGCGCCTACTTTGACGCGCTGCAGAACGTGCCCGCCGTGGACGGCAGCGACGCCCGCGACGTGCCGCACCAGCCGGTCATCAACGCCTTCGCCGAGCGCGCCAAGCAGGGCGTGACCCAGGTGGTGATTGCCGCCGGCGCCGATTCCGACCTGGGCCGCAAACGCGTGTTCACCCAGCAGCTGATCGCCGCCTACCGCAACGTGGGTCAACGCTGGGCCGACCTCGACCCGCTCAAGCGCGCCGAACGCGAGTACATCCCCGAGCTGGACCCGACCTTCTACGGCTTCTCCGACGCCGACCTGGAAACCGTGTTCAACACCAGCAACACGTTCTTCGGCCGGGAAACCATGCCGCTGCGCGAGCTGATGAACGCGCTGCGCGAGACCTACTGCGGCACCATCGGCGCCGAGTACATGTACATCACCGACCAGACGCAAAAGCGCTGGTGGCAGGAAAAGCTGGAAGCGATCCGCAGCAAGCCCAACTTCACCGCCGACAAGAAAAAGCACATCCTCGAACGCCTGACCGCGGCCGAGGGCCTGGAGCGTTTCCTGCACACCAAGTACGTGGGCCAGAAGCGCTTCTCGCTGGAAGGTGGCGAGAGCTTCATCGCCGCAATGGACGAGCTGATCCAGCAGGCCGGCGCGCAGGGCGTGCAGGAAATCGTCATCGGCATGGCCCACCGCGGCCGCCTGAACGTGCTGGTCAACACCCTGGGCAAGATGCCCAAGGACCTGTTCGCCGAGTTCGACCACACCGCCCCCGAGGACCTGCCCGCCGGTGACGTGAAGTACCACCAGGGCTTCAGTTCCGACGTGTCCACCCCTGGCGGCCCGGTGCACCTGAGCCTGGCGTTCAACCCGTCGCACCTGGAAATCGTCAACCCGGTGGTCGAGGGCTCGGTGCGCGCCCGCATGGACCGCCGCGGCGACCCGCAAGGCAAGCAGGTGCTGCCGGTGTTGGTGCATGGCGATGCCGCCTTCGCCGGCCAGGGCGTGAACCAGGAAACCCTGGCGCTGGCCCAGACCCGTGGCTACACCACGGGCGGCACGGTGCACATCATCATCAACAACCAGATCGGTTTCACCACCTCCGACCCGCGCGACCTGCGCTCCACGCTGTACTGCACGGACATCGTCAAGGGGGTGGAGTCGCCGGTGCTGCACGTCAACGGCGACGACCCCGAAGCCGTGGTGCTGTGCATGCAGTTGGCGCTGGAATACCGCATGACCTTCCGCCGCGACGTGGTGGTGGACATCATCTGCTTCCGCAAGCTGGGCCACAACGAGCAGGACACCCCCTCGCTGACCCAGCCGCTGATGTACAAGAAGATCGCGGCCCACCCCGGCACCCGCAAGCTGTACGCCGACAAGCTGGCCGCACAGGGCCTGGGCGACACGCTGGGTGAGGACATGGCCAAGGCCTACCGCGCCGCGTTGGACGAAGGCCGCCACACCGTGGACCCGGTGCTGACCAACTTCAAGAGCAAGTACGCGGTCGACTGGGCCCCGTTCCTGGGCAAGAAGTGGACCGACGCCGGCGACACCGCCATCCCGTTGACCGAGTGGAAGCGCCTGGCCGAGAAGATCACCACGCTGCCCGACACCGTGACCCCGCACCAGCTGGTCAAGAAGGTCTACGCCGACCGTGCGGCCATGGGCCGTGGCGAGGTGAACGTGGACTGGGGCATGGGCGAGCACATGGCGTTTGCCTCGCTGGTGGCCAGCGGCTACCCGGTGCGCCTGTCGGGCGAGGACTGCGGCCGCGGCACCTTCACCCACCGCCATGCCGTCATCCACGACCAGAACCGCGAGAAGTGGAACGAAGGCACCTACATCCCGCTGCAGAACGTGGCCGAGAACCAGGCCCCGTTCGTCGTCATCGACTCCATTCTGTCGGAAGAGGCGGTGCTGGGCTTTGAATACGGCTACGCCGGTTCCGACCCGAACAGCCTGGTGATCTGGGAAGCCCAGTTCGGCGACTTCGCCAACGGTGCCCAGGTGGTGATCGACCAGTTCATCGCCTCCGGCGAAGTGAAGTGGGGCCGCCTCAACGGCCTGACGCTGATGCTGCCGCACGGCTACGAAGGCCAGGGCCCCGAGCACAGCTCGGCCCGCCTGGAGCGCTTCATGCAGCTGGCCGCCGACACCAACATGCAGATCGTGCAGCCGACGACGGCCAGCCAGATCTTCCATGTGCTGCGTCGCCAGATGGTGCGCAACCTGCGCAAGCCGCTGATCATCATGACGCCCAAGTCGCTGCTTCGCAACAAGGACGCCACCTCGCCGCTGACCGAGTTCACCAAGGGCAGCTTCCAGACGGTGATTCCGGAGCAAAACGCCGAGGTGGTGAAGAACGCCGCGAACGTCAAACGCGTCATCGCCTGTTCGGGCAAGGTCTATTACGACCTGGTCAAGAAGCGCGAAGAAAAAGGTGCGCAAGACGTGGCCATCATCCGCGTCGAACAGCTCTACCCCTTCCCGCACAAGGCCTTCGGGGCCGAGCTCAAGCGCTACCACAATGCCACCGACATCGTGTGGTGCCAGGACGAGCCGCAGAACCAGGGCGCCTGGTTCTTCGTGCAGCACAACATCCACGAGAACATGCTGGACGGTCAGCGCCTGGGTTACGCCGGCCGCGCCGCGTCGGCTTCGCCGGCCGTGGGTTACGCCCACCTGCACCAGGATCAGCAGAAGCACCTGGTGGACGCGGCGTTTGCCAAGCTCAAGGGCTTCATCCTGACCAAATAAGTTCCCGAACAGAACAACGCATACAAGGACCGTTACATCATGGCTATCGTAGAAGTCAAAGTGCCGCAGTTGTCGGAGTCCGTGGCCGAGGCCACGCTGCTGCAGTGGAAGAAAAAAGTCGGTGACACCGTCGCGGCCGACGAAATCCTGATCGAGATCGAGACCGACAAGGTGGTGCTGGAAGTGCCTGCGCCTGGCGCCGGCGTGCTGGCCGAATTGGTGGTGGGCGACGGCGGCACCGTCGTGTCCGACCAACTGATCGCCCGCATCGACACCGACGGCAAGGTGGCCGCCGCGGCGCCCGCGGCCGCCCCGGCCGCTGCTGCAGCGGCTCCGGCGCCCGCCGCGGCTGCTGCCACCGGCAAGGACATGAGTGGCGTGGCCATGCCCGCCGCCGCCAAGCTGATGGCCGACGCCGGCATGGCCGCCGGTTCCGTGGCCGGTACCGGCAAAGACGGCCGCGTGACCAAAGGCGACGTGCTGGCCGCGGCCGCCGCGCCCAAGGCCGTGGCCGCCCCGGTGGCCATCCCCACCGGCGCCCCGACCAAGGTGCTGCCGCAGGTGGCCGCTCCCACCGTGGACCTGGGCAACCGCCCCGAGCAGCGCGTGCCGATGAGCCGACTGCGCGCTCGCGTGGCCGAGCGCCTGCTGCAGTCGCAGTCCACCAACGCCATCCTGACCACCTTCAACGAAATCAACATGGCCCCGGTCATGGACATGCGCAAGCGCATGCAAGAGCGTTTCGAGAAGGAACACGGCGTCAAGCTGGGCTTCATGAGCTTCTTCGTCAAGGCGGCCGTGCACGCGCTGAAGAAGTTCCCGGTGCTCAACGCCTCGGTCGATGGCAACGACATCGTTTACCACGGCTACTTCGACATCGGCATCGCCGTGGGCTCGCCCCGTGGCCTGGTGGTGCCCATCCTGCGCAACGCCGACCAGATGAGCTTCGCCGAGATCGAGAAGAAGATCGCCGAATTCGGCCAGAAGGCCCGTGACGGCAAGCTGGGGATCGAAGAGATGACCGGCGGCACCTTCTCCATCTCCAACGGCGGCACCTTCGGCTCCATGCTGTCCACGCCCATCATCAACCCGCCGCAATCGGCCATCCTGGGCGTGCACGCCACCAAGGACCGCGCCGTGGTGGAAAACGGCCAGGTGGTGGTGCGCCCGATGAACTACTTCGCCATGTCCTACGACCACCGCATCATCGACGGCCGCGAAGCCGTGCTGGGCCTGGTGGCCATGAAGGAAGCGCTGGAAGACCCGGCGCGCCTGCTGTTCAACATCTGAGCCTCGGCCCATTGAACACAACGCCCCTTCGGGGGCGTTTGTCCAACCTCACAGGAAAACAACATGTCTCAAGCCTTTGATGTCGTCGTGATCGGTGCCGGCCCCGGTGGTTATATCGCCGCGATCCGCGCCGCCCAACTGGGTTTCAAGGTCGCCTGCATCGACGAATGGAAAAACGCCGCCGGTGGCCCGGCCCCGGGGGGCACCTGCACCAACGTGGGTTGCATCCCGTCCAAGGCGCTGCTGCAGTCGAGCGAGCATTTTGAGCACGCCAACAAACACTTTGAAGAACACGGCATCAGCACCGGCAAGGTGACGATGGACGTGGCCAAGATGGTGGGCCGCAAGGACACCGTCGTGAAGCAGAACAACGACGGCATCCTCTACCTGTTCAAGAAAAACAAGGTCGCCTTCTTCCACGGCCGCGGTTCCTTCGTCAAGGCGGTGGACGGCGGCTACGAAGTGGCCGTGGCCGGCGACAAGCCCGAAACCTTGGTGGGCAAGCAAGTGGTGGTGGCCACCGGCTCCAACGCGCGCCAACTGCCGGGCGTGCCGTTTGACGAAGACAAGGTGCTGTCCAACGACGGCGCGCTGCGCATCGGCGCGGTGCCCAAGAAGCTGGTGCTGATCGGCTCGGGCGTGATCGGCCTGGAAATGGGTTCGGTCTGGCGCCGCCTGGGTGCCGACGTGACGGTGCTCGAAGGCCTGCCGACCTTCCTGGGCGCGGTGGACGAGCAGATCGCCAAGGAAGCCAAGAAGGCCTTTGACAAGCAGGGCCTGAAGATCGAGCTGGGCGTGCAGGTGGGCGAGGTCAAGGTCGGCAAGAAGTCCGTGACCGTGAACTACACCAGCGCCAAGGGCGAGGCCGTGGCGCTGGAAGCCGACAAGCTGGTGGTCTCCATCGGCCGGGTGCCCAACACCACCGGCCTGAACGCCGAAGCCGTGGGCCTGGCGCTGGACGAGCGCGGCGCCATCGTGGTGGACGCCGACTGCAAGACCAACCTGCCCGGCGTGTGGGCGGTGGGCGACGTGGTGCGCGGCCCGATGCTGGCCCACAAGGCGGAAGAAGAGGGCGTGGCGGTGGCCGAGCGCATCGCCGGTCAGCACGGTCACGTCAACTTCAACACCATCCCCTGGGTCATCTACACCAGTCCGGAAATTGCCTGGGTCGGCCGCACCGAGCAGCAGCTCAAGGCCGACGGCGTGGCGTACAAGGCCGGCACCTTCCCGTTCCTGGCCAACGGCCGCGCGCGGGCGCTGGGCGACACCACCGGCATGGTCAAGTTCCTGGCCGATGCCAAGACCGATGAAATCCTGGGCGTGCACATCGTCGGCCCGATGGCGTCCGAGCTGATCTCGGAAGCCGTGGTGGCGATGGAGTTCAAGGCTTCGGCCGAGGACATTGCCCGCATCTGCCACGCGCACCCCAGCCTGAGCGAAGCGACCAAGGAAGCCGCGCTGGCGGTGGACAAGCGCACGCTGAACTTCTGAGCCGGGCCATGGCGCACGCACCCCAACCCGCCGCCGCGGCCGGCGCGCCGGCCGCGTTCGGTCCGGTGCGTGCGGCCTACGAAGCCGAACTCCAGGCCCGTGGCTACCAGAGCGACCCCGCCCAGCTGCGGGCGGTGGACGCGCTGGAGCGCTGCGCGGCCGAGTGGTCGCACTTCAAGCAGCGCCGTTCCAACGCGCTGAAAAAATTCATCAACCGCCTGCCGATCCCGCAAGGGGTGTACATGTACGGCGGGGTGGGGCGCGGCAAAAGCTTCCTCATGGACTGCTTTTTCAACGCCGTGCCGCTGCGCCGCAAGACGCGGCTGCACTTCCACGAATTCATGCGCGAGGTGCACCGCGAGCTGGTGGACCTGCAGGGCACGGTCAACCCGCTGGACGTGCTGGGCCAACGCATGGCCAAGCGCTACCGCCTGATCTGCTTCGACGAATTCCACGTGTCGGACGTGACCGACGCCATGATCCTGCACCGGGTGCTGGAGGCGATGCGCAAGTACGGCATCGGCATGGTGACGACCAGCAACTTCCACCCGGACGGCCTGTACCCGGACGGCCTGCACCGCGACCGCATCCTGCCGGCGATCGAGCTGCTCAAGCAGACCATGCAGGTGCTGAACGTGGACCACGGCACCGACTACCGCCGCCGCACCCTGGAGCAGTTGGAGCTGTACCACTGCCCGCTGGGGCCTGACAGCGAGGCGCTGATGGAGGCCAACTTCGAGCGTCTGGCCGAGGCCCACGACGAGTCGCCGGTGCTGCACATCGAGTCGCGCGAGATCCGGGCCATCCGCAAGGCGGGCGGGGTGGTGTGGTTCGACTTCCGCACGCTGTGCGGTGGGCCGCGTTCACAAAACGATTACCTGGAAATTGCCGCGCAGTTCCACACCGTGCTGCTGAGCAACGTGCCGCACATGCCGGTGAACATGGCGTCGCAGGCGCGGCGCTTCACCTGGCTGGTGGACGTGCTGTACGACCGGCGCATCAAGCTGGTGCTGTCGGCGGCGGTGCCGGCCGAGCAGCTCTACACCGAAGGGCCGCTGTCGCACGAGTTCCCGCGCACCGTGTCGCGCCTCAACGAGATGCAGTCGCAGGAGTACCTGTCGGAAGAGCGCCGGGACGTGGACACGTCCCTGACCTGAGACCGGCCTCAGGCGCCCACCAGGGGCTCCAGTTTCAGCGCGATCAGGGACAGGTTGTCGCCCGTGCCTTCGGCGCGTTCCCGGGCGGTTTTCACCAGCAGTTCGCAGGCGGTGCGCGGCGGCAGTTGTTGCAGCACGCGGCCCAGTTCCTCGTCGCTGAAGTAGTGCCACAGCCCGTCGCTGCAGGCCAGCAGCGCGTCGCCGGGGCGCAGCGCCAGGGTCTGGGCATCGACCCGCGGCGCCGCTTCGGTGCCCAGACAGTGCTGCAGCATGTTGCTGCGTGGGTCGAAGCGGGCCTGGTCGGCGGTGAGCTCGCCCAGGTCCACCAGTTTCTGCACGTAGGAGTGGTCGCGGGTGCGCGTCTGCAGCGCCGCGCCGCGGAAGTGGTAGAGCCGCGAATCGCCGGAGTGCGCCCAGTGGCAGACGCCGCCGGGCAGCAGCAGAAAGGCGGCCAGGGTGCTGTGTGGTTCTTCCTCGGCCGACACGGCGGTGAGGCGGATGACGGTGTGCGCCTCCCGCGCCAGCCGCTGCAAGAAGGCCGGGCCGTCGTCGCTGCGCGGGTCGAAGCGCTCGAACAGCTGCTGCGCGGTCAACATGACCTGGTCGGAGGCCTTGCGCCCGCCGCTGCGCCCGCCCATGCCGTCGGCCACCACGCCCAGCAGGCAGCCGGGGTGGCGCGGGTGCGCGGTCAGGCTGAGCTGGTCTTGCTGGTAGGCGCGGTCGCACTGGTCCAGCCCGGTGGCCGCGGCGATGCGGTAGGGACCCACGGCGGGGGCGGTGGACGGGGCCTGAGTCGGCGGGGTGGCGTGTGCGGTCACGCCGGGATTATGCCCGGCCCGCCAGCGGGCGGCCGGCTTCAGTAGCGCTGGGGCACCAGCATCTCGGCCGGTACCGGGTGGCGCAGGTAGTCCGGGTTGCGCACACGGGCCGGCAGCACCACCTCTGGGCGCTGGACCTCGTGGTAGTCGAAGCGCGACAGCAGGTGGTGGATGCAGTTGAGCCGGGCCTGCTTTTTGTCGTCGGCCGGCACCACCCACCACGGCGCTTCCGCGATGTGGGTGCGCTCCAGCATGGTTTCCTTGGCGCGGGTGTAGTCCTCCCAGCGGCGGCGGCTTTCCAGGTCCATGGGGCTGAGCTTCCACTGTTTGAGCGGGTCGTGGATGCGACCGAGAAAACGCAGGTGCTGCTCGTCGTCGGTGATGGAGAACCAGTACTTGATGAGCACGATGCCCGAGCGCACCAGCATGCGCTCGAACTCGGGCACCGAGCGGAAGAATTCCTCCACCTCGTCGTCGCTGCAGAAGCCCATGACCTTTTCCACGCCGGCGCGGTTGTACCAGCTGCGGTCGAACAGCACGAGTTCGCCAGCGGCCGGCAGGTGCGGCACGTAGCGCTGGAAGTACCACTGGGTGCGCTCGCGGTCGTTGGGGGCGGGCAGGGCCACCACGCGGCAGACGCGCGGGTTCAGCCGCTGGGTGATGCGCTTGATCACGCCGCCCTTGCCCGCGGCGTCGCGGCCCTCGAACAGGATCACCACCTTCTGTTTGGTGGCGGCCACCCAATCCTGCAGTTTGACGAGTTCGCCCTGCAGCTGGAACAGTTCGCGGAAATAGGCCAGGCGGGCGGCCTTGTCGTCGGGGCTGTGCGCCGCGTCGGCGCCGGCGTGGGTGGCGTCGCGGTCCTCGATCTCCAGTTCCAGCTCTTCGTCGTAGCTGTCGAGCAGGTCGCGTTCGATGCGGCGCAGGAGTTCGTCGTGGGGCAGGGCCATGGTCGGTGCGGAGGGTTGGGGATGGCCCAGCGTAGTGCGCCACGGTGACGGATGTGTGACAACACGGTGTCGGTGGTGCGTGGGTGCCCCGGCCCCGCCCGGGGCCGGTGGCCGCTGCGCCCGGAGTGCGGTGGGTGGCGTCAGGGGCCTGGCTCGGCGGTGCCTGCCGAAGGGGCGGGGGACGGGACGCGCCGCAGCAGCGCCTGGCCGGCGCGCACGCGCTGGCCCGCGGCCACCCCGTCGGCCAGTGCCCAGCCGGGCGGCACGAACACCAAGATGGTGGAGCCGTGCTCGAACCAGCCCATTTCATCGCCCTTGGCGTACCGCGCCGCGCAGGGAATGGCGTGGGGGCCGCGGTAGCCGAGGTGCAGCCGCACGTCCAGCGCGTGCAGCCGGATGCTGGCCACCAGCACCGCAGCCACCGGCACCAGCGTCAAGCGGCTGCCGTCGGCCGCCAGCCGGGTTTCGATCACCGCGCGCTCGTTCTTGCAGAACAGCCGCTCCACCCGCCGCAGCGCAATCGGGTTGACGTTCCAGGTGTCGCCGCTGATGTAAGTAACGCGTTCGACCGCCAGGTCGTGCGGGGCGTGGAAGCGGTGGTACATGCTGGAGGTCAGGCGCAGCGTGACGAACTGGCCGTCGGCGTGGCGCGCGGCCAGTTCGGCCGAACCCATCAGGTCGGCCAGGGTGTAGGGAAAACCTTTGGCCTGCCACACCTGCTGCCCTTGCACCGGTCCGCATTCGCCGACGATGGCGTCGCACGGGCTGGCCAGCAGCGTCGGGTCGGGCACGAACGGCCGCGCGCCGGGGCGCAGCGCGCGGGTGAAGCAGGCGTGCAGGCTGTCAAACTCCTGCTGCGCCGATTCGCTCAGGTCCAGGTCGGTGAACCAGCGCCACACGGCGATGGACAGGCGCGTCAGCCAGCGGCTGCGGATGCGGCTGTAGCGTCCCATCAACCGCGTCAGCGCCAGGCGCGGAATCCGGTTGGTGAGCAGAAAATTCAGGTCTTCCTGCAGCAGCAGGCGGTCGCGCCAGGAGGGGGTGTTCATCGGTTTGTCAAACGGTTGGCCTACAACTGTCACCACCCCACTTGAAAGCTTGATGACATGCCCCTTGACCCGACCCTGGCCGCTGGCGCCCTGGCCACCGCCGCCGCCCTGTGGCGCCCCGTGCGCCAGCGCCTGCAACTGTCGCGCGCCAAGCACCGTTCGCTGGCCGGGCATGCGCGCCTGGCCAAGCGGGTGGCCCGCCTGGTGCCCGGTTACGCCCACGACGAGACCACCTTCTTCCGCGCCGACGGCGCCCCCGACGCGGTGGCCGCCCAGCGCCGCGCCGGGTTTGAGCGGCTGGGTCGGGTGCTGCGCGAACGCTCGCCCCAGACCCTGGCCCTGACGCAGCAGGCCCGCCCCGGCCTGCCCGACCTGCAGTTCACCGGCCGCTACCGGGTGCCGTTCCAGTTCAGCCCCCTGGTGCGGGCCGGTCTGCCCATCGGTGCCTTCTGGGCCGAGGCCGCCGGCGTGCAACTGCGCGACCTGGACGGCCAGTGGCATTACGACCTGGCCGGCTCCTACGGCGTCAACGTCTTCGGGGTGGACTTTTACAAAGCCTGCATGGCCGAAGGCGCACAGTTGGGCAGTGCCCTGGGCCCGGTGCTGGGGGGGTACCACCCGGCCGTGGCCGAGGTGGCGCAGCGCTTGCAGGCCATTTCCGGGCTGGACGCGGTGAGCTTTCACATGTCGGGCACCGAGGCGGTGATGCAGGCGGTGCGCCTGGCGCGCTACCACACCGGCAAGCGCCACCTGGTGCGCTTTGCCGGGGCCTACCACGGCTGGTGGGAGGACGTGCAGCCCGGCCCCGGCAACCCGCTGCCGCCGCGCGAAACCTACACCCTGCAAGACATGGACGAGCGCAGCCTGGCGGTGCTGCGCAGCCGCGGCGACATCGCCTGCGTGCTGGTCAACCCCCTGCAGGCGCTGCACCCCAACCGCAACGCCCCGGGCGACTCCACCCTGGTGGACGGCAGCCGCAGCGCCGGGTACGACCGCGCCGCCTACACCGACTGGTTGCGCCGCCTGCAGCGGGTGTGCAACGAACGCGGCATCGTGCTGATCCTGGACGAGGTGTTCGTGGGCTTTCGGCTGGCGCCGGGCGGGGCGCAGGCCCATTTCGGGGTGCAGGCCGACCTGGTGTGCTACGGCAAGACCCTGGGCGGCGGCCTGCCGGTGGGCGTGGTCTGCGGGCGCGCCGCACTGATGCAGCGCTACCGCGACGACCGCCCGGCCGACCTGTGCTTTGCCCGCGGCACCTTCAACGCCCACCCCTACGTGGTGGGTGCCATGCTGGCCTTTTTGCGTCGGCTGGACACGCCCGAGGTTCGGGCCATTTACAACGGCCTGGACGAGCGCTGGGCCGCGCACGCCCAGCGCTTCAACCAGGCCCTGCAAGCCGAACAGCTGCCGCTGCGGGTGGATGCGCTGGGCAGCATCTGGACGGTGAGCTACACCCAGCCCGCGCGTTACCACTGGATGCTGCAGTTCTACTTGCGCGAACAAGGCCTGGCGCTGAGCTGGGTGGGCACCGGGCGCTTCATTTTCAGCCTGAATTACACCGACGCCGACCTGGCCGAGGTGACCCGCCGCTTCGTGCGGGCCTGCCAGCAGATGCGCGCCGACGGCTGGTGGTGGACCGCCCCCGGGCTGACCCACCGCGGCATCCGGCGGCAGGTGCTGGGCGAAATGCTGCGCGCCCGCTGGGGCTGAGGCCCAGGCCGGGTGGGCCGGCGGGGCCCACCCCAGGCGTCAGCGGCTGCGGTGGCCGGGTTCCAGCCACTGGCCCTGCAGCAGGTACCAGGGGGCCTTGTGGTATAGCCGGATGTCGTGGAAGGGGTCGGTCACGATCTTGACCGCCCAGACCAGGCCGGTCTGCAGGTTGTGCTGCAGCGCCAGTTGCAGCACCCGCAACAGCAGCCCGCCCAACCCCACGGCCAGCCACACCAGGCCGACGTTGTGGGCAAAGCCGCGCCAGTCGGTGTGCGGCTCCAGCAGGCCCAGCAGGTCGGGCTGTGCCCACACCAGCAAAGGCGACAGCGCCCACACCGCCATCAGCACCACCTTGCGCCGCAGGTTGTAGCCGACCTTGATGTCTTCCTTGTGCTCGTGGGTGGCCTGGTTGATCGCGTCGTAGCCCTTGGGCTCGAAAAAGAAATGGCCGGCCTGGCGGCTGACCATGGACCAGCCCCAGGCCACCAGCGCGGCCAGCGCCGGGTCGGTGAACAGCAGGCCATAGGCCACGACAAAGCCCAGGGCGCTGAGCAGGTGCAGGCTCTGGTTGATGCGGCTGTGGTGGTAGTAGCGGTGGTCGTCCCAGCGCTGGGTGCGCAGGGCTTGCAGGAAGTCGTTCATGGGGGCGTCCTCGGAGGGGTCAAACAACAGCGCCGCTGCGCAGAGCGGCACCGAAGGCATGCTGGCCACCCGTCGTGAAACGCGCGTGACAAGGCCGGCGCTGTCACGGCGCGGTCGGGCGTGGGGCCTTGTCACACGGCTGTTACGTGGCTGCGGGAGCATGCCCGGATGCACGCCACTTCCCAGCCTCTGGTCATCGAAAATTTCCCGCCCTTGCAGCGTTCGCTGCGCATTGCGGTGGTCACCGAAACCTACCCGCCCGAGGTGAACGGCGTGGCGCTGACGGTGGACCGCCTGGTGCGTGGCCTGCAGGCGCGCAACCACGACCTGCAACTGGTGCGACCGCGCCAGGCCCGGCTGGAGCAGGGCGGGGCAACGCCCGGCTTCGAGCAGGTGCTGCTGCGCGGCCTGCCCATCCCGCGCTACCCGCACCTGCGCATGGGCATGCCGGCCAAAAAACCGCTGACCGCGATGTGGACCCTGCGCCGGCCCGACCTGGTGCACGTGGCCACCGAAGGGCCGCTGGGCTGGTCGGCGCTGCAGGCGGCGCGCAAGCTCAAGCTGCCGGTCAGCACCGATTTCCGCACCAACTTCCACGCCTACAGCCGCCACTACGGCATGGGCTGGCTGGAAAAGCCCATCGCCGCTTACCTGCGCAAGTTCCACAACTTGGCCCACTGCACCATGGTGCCCACCCCCGGCCTGCAGACCGAACTGGCGGCGCTGGGCTTCGAACGCCTGTTGGTGGTGGCGCGCGGAGTGGACACCCAGCGTTTTCTGCCGGCGCGGCGCAGCGCCGCCCTGCGCGCCCAGTGGGGTGTGGCCCCGGACGAGCTGGTGGCGCTGTCGGTGGGTCGCCTGGCGGCCGAAAAAAACCTGCACCTGCTGGCCCAGGCCCACGCCGCCATGCGCGCTGTGAACCCGCGCTGCCGCCTGGTGGTGGTGGGCGACGGCCCGGAGCGCGATGCCTTCGAGCAGGCCTGCCCCGACGCCATCTTCGCGGGCTCGCGCAGCGGCACCGACCTGGCCGACCACTACGCCAGCGCCGACGTGTTCCTTTTCCCCAGCCTGACCGAGACCTACGGCAACGTCACGCCCGAGGCGCTGGCCAGCGGCCTGGCGGTGCTGGCCTTCGACCACGCCGCGGCGGCGGAGTTGATCCGCCACGGCCACAACGGTCTGCTGGCGCCGTTCGGCGACGCCGACGCGTTTGTGCGCCGCGCCGCCGACCTGGCCGGCGATCCGGCCCTGGTGCAGCACCTGCGCGCGGCGGCGCGCGCGTCCACGCTGGCGCTGGACTGGAGCCAGATCGTGGCGCAGGTGGAGGCGGTGTGGCTGCGGCTGCTGCGCCAGCACGCCGAGGGGGCCGGGGCCCCCCAGCCCGGGGCGCTGCGCTGGGGGCCGCCGGTGTCCGGCGCCTGATCCGCGCTCAGAGCGGCAGCGCCTGGCCCGGGGGCACCGCGGCCTGGGGCCGCCCGCTGCGTGCCGCGTCCAGCCGGGCCTGGCCCAGCGCGTTGCGCCGGCCGATGCCGATGTGGGCCACCCCGCCGGCCTGCAACTGCGCCGGGTCGTACAGGTTGCGCCCATCCAGAACCACGGCGTCGGCCATGTGCGCGACGACCCGGGCCCAGTCGGGGTTGTGGAAGCATTTCCACTCGGTCAACAGCAGCAGGGCGTGGGCGCCGTCCAGGGCGTTGTGCGGGTCGTCCACCAAACGCAGGCCCGGCCAGGCGTGCAGCGGGCCGCCCAGGTCCTGGGCCAGGCAGCGGCGCGCCTCGTCGCCGGCCACCGGGTCGTGCGCCACCACCTCGGCGCCGCGGCGCAGCAGTTCGCTGACCACCGTGCGGCTGGGGGCTTCGCGCATGTCGTTGGTCTGGGGCTTGAAGGCCAGCCCCCACACGGCAAAGCGCCGGCCGTGCAAGTCGGGGCCGAACAGCGCCAGCAGGTGCTGCACCAGCCGCTGTTTCTGGGCGCGGTTGACGCGCTCCACCGCCTCCACCACCCGCAGGCGCAGGCCCTGTTCGGCGGCGGTGTGGACCAGTGCCCGCGTGTCCTTGGGAAAACAGCTGCCGCCATAGCCCATGCCGGCGTACAGAAAGCTGTGGCCGATGCGGTGGTCGGCGCCGATGCCGCGGCGCACCGCGTCGATGTCGGCCCCCACCTGGTCGGCCAGCAGCGCCATTTCGTTCATGAAGGAAATGCGGGTGGCCAGCATGGCGTTGGCCGCGTACTTGGTCAGTTCGGCGCTGGGTCGGTCCATCCAGACGGTGCGTTCGTGGTGCCGGTTGAAGGGCGCGTACAGCTGGGTCAGGGCGGCGCGCGCGCGCTCCGCTTCGGGGCCGTCGGGCAGGCCCACCACGATGCGGTCGGGCCGCATGAAGTCGTCGATGGCGGCGCCTTCCTTCAGGAATTCCGGGTTGGACACCACCGCGAACGGCGTTTGCCCCAGGCTACGGCGCCGCAGTGCCTCGGCGATGGCGGCCTGCACCCGGTCCCCGGTGCCCACCGGCACGGTCGATTTGTTCACCACCACCTGAAAACCGCGCAGGTTCCGGCCCACCTGGCGCGCCACGTCCAGCACGTGCTGCAGGTCGGCCGAGCCGTCTTCCTGCGGCGGCGTGCCCACGGCGATGAACAGCACCTCCGCTTCGGGCACCGCCTGCGCCAGCGCGGTGGTGAAGCGCAGCCGCCCGGCTTGCTGGTTGCGCCGCACCAGCTCGTCCAGCCCGGGTTCGTAGATCGGCACGCCGCCGGCCTGCAGCAGCGCCACGCGGCCGTGGTCGCGGTCCACGCCCACCACCCTGTGCCCCAGGTCGGCCAGACAGGCCGCCGTCACCAGGCCCACATAGCCGGCCCCTACCACGGTCACGTTCATCGCAAGCTCCTTGTGTCGAGGCTTTCATGCTGGTGGCCGGTGGTGACCGGTGCGTGACGGTTGGGTGACGCGCCGGTGAAAGCCCGGCAGACCGGTGGTGGGTGGGTGTCATGCCGCCTTCACCGAACTGCCACGGCCGCGACATGCAGCGGGCGAAGAATCCTCAGGCAACAAGGAGCCGAGCATGAAAGAACCGCCCATCCCGACCCTGGACCTGGCCCCGGCCATGAACATCGCGGCCTGGCTGCGCCCCCCGGCCAGCGGTCTGACCGGCCTGGCCCCCGTGCTGGACCGCCCAAGCGCGGCCGCGCCCTGGGGGGACGCCGCCCGTGCCCCGGATGGGCAGGAGGCCCCGGCGGCGCGCGCCGACACGTTGGACGTCAGCTGGGCCCGCCACCAGGACGAGGTGCGCGAGGCCCAGCGCCTGCGCCACGCCGTGTTCGCCGACGAAATGGGCGCCCGCCTGCCGCAAACCCTGCCCGGCCACGACGTGGACCTGTTCGACGACTACTGCGAACACCTGCTGGTGCGCGACGCCGCCAGCCGCCAGGTCATCGGCACCTACCGGGTGCTGACCCCGGCCCAGGCCCAGCGTGTCGGCGGTTTTTACAGCGACACCGAGTTCGACCTGACCCGCCTGCGCGGCATCCGCGACCGCATGGTGGAACTGGGCCGCAGCTGTGTCCACCCCGACCACCGCCACGGCGGCGTCATTCTGGCGCTGTGGGGAGCGCTGGCCGAATTCATGGCCCGCAACCAGCTCGACACCATGATCGGCTGCGCCAGCATTCCCATGCAGCACGCCGGCGCGCACGGCATGGTGGGGGGTGGCCACGCCGCCGCCAGCATCTGGCGCCAGGTGCGCGAACGCCACCTCGCCTCCATCGAATACCACGTGCGCCCGCGCCTGCCACTGCCGGTCGACGAACTCGACAGCGGCCTGGCCGTGGAGCCCCCGGCCCTCATCAAGGGCTATTTGCGCCTGGGCGCCAAGGTGCTGGGCCCGCCGGCCTGGGACCCGGATTTCAACGCCGCCGACCTGCCCATGATGATGCGCCTGGCCGACTTGCCCGCGCGCTACCGCAAGCACCTGTTGGGGACCTGATGCGCACCACCTGGGCCCCCGAAGGCATCGGGGTGGGGCCGCTGGCGCCGCCGCCTGAGTCGTGGAACGAGCCGCGCGAGGACGACCCCAACGACCCCGACGACGACAGCCCCGACCCGGGCACCGGGCACTGGCGCACCGTCTTTATTTCCGACGTGCACCTGGGCACCCCGGGCTGCCAGGCCAAGGCGCTGCTGGCCTTCCTCAAGGCCCACCCCAGCGACCGGCTGTACCTGGTCGGCGACATCATCGACGGCTGGCAGCTGCGCCGCCGCTGGTACTGGCCGCAGAGCCACAACGACGTGGTGCAGAAAATCCTGCGCCGCGCGCGCAAGGGCTGCAAGGTCGTCTTTGTGCCCGGCAACCACGACGAGTTCGCGCGCCACTTCATTGGCCACAAGTTCGGCGGGGTGGACGTGGTGGAAGACGCCGTCCACACCACCGCCGACGGCCGGCGGCTGTGGGTCATCCACGGCGACCATTTCGACGGCGTCATCCAGTACGCCAAATGGCTGGCCTACCTGGGCGACAACCTGTACGAGTTGACGCTGCGCCTGAACACCCACCTCAACTCCTGGCGGGCACGGCTGGGCCTGCCGTACTGGTCGTTGTCGCAGTACCTCAAGCACCGGGTCAAAAGCGCCCTGAACTACGTGCTGCAGTTCGAGGGCGCGGTGGCCGCCGAGGCACGCAAGCGCGGGCTTGACGGCGTGGTCTGTGGCCACATCCACCGCGCCGAGATGCGTGACATCGACGGCACCCTGTACTGCAACGACGGCGACTGGGTGGAAAGCCTTACCGCCCTCGTCGAGCACCACGACGGCCGTCTGCAGCTCGTGCACTGGCCCCTGCGGCCGGCGGTCGGGCAGGGCGCGGTGCCGGCCGCCCGCGTGCCGGCCTGAACGGGTGGGACTTTCACCTCCGTGTCACACATTTGTCATCTGTCTGCTCAATAATGTCCGGTTGCAGCCATAACGAGAAACCCACCCGGCCATGAGTGTGAACAGCGCGCCCAAAACCCCTTTCCTGGACCGAGACCAGAGCATCCTGGCCTTCAACGAGCGGGTGCTGGACTGGGCCCGCCGGCCCGAGGTGCCGCTGCTGGAGCGGCTGCGCTACCTGGCCATCGTGTCGTCCAACCTGGACGAATTCTTCGAGGTGCGCTTCGCCCCGCACCTGGCCGCTTTCCAGACCAACGAGCAGCGCGGCGCCATCACCGCGCAGACCTACCGCGAGGTCTCGGCCAAGGTGCACGACCTGGTGGCGCAGCAGTACGCCATCTACAACGACGAGGTGCTGCCGGCGCTGGAGAAGCGCGGCATCAAGGTGGTGGCCCACGGCGAACGCAACACCCACCAGCGCCGCTGGGTGAAGGAGCATTTCCTGCAGGAGGTGCAGCCGCTGCTGCTGCCCATCGGGCTCGACCCGTCGCACCCCTTCCCGCAGGTGGCCAACAAGTCGCTCAATTTCATCGTGCGCCTCACCGGGCGCGACGCCTTCGGCCGCGAGAACGAAATCGCCATTGTCAAGGTGCCGCGTGCCTTGCCGCGCTACGTGCGCATCCCCGGCGCGCGCGGCAGCAAGCAGGCCAACTTCGCCTCCATCTCCAGCATCATCCGCTCGCACCTGAACGACCTGTTCCCGGGCCGCACCGTGACCGAGTTTTCGCAGTTCCGAGTGACCCGCCATTCCGACCTGGCGGTGGACGAGGAAGAGGTGAAAAACCTGCGCACCGCCCTGCGCCTGGGCCTGCAGCAGCGCCACTACGGTCAGGCCCTGCGGCTGGAGGTGTCGGCCGGCTGCTCCGAGTTCCTGTCCGACTTCCTGCTGCAGCAGTTCGCGCTGCCGCCGCAGTCGCTGTTCCGGGTGCCGGGGCCGGTCAACCTGGTGCGCCTGAACCAGCTGATCGACCTGCTGGACGCGCCCAACCTGAGATTCGAGCGTTACTTGCCCGGCTGGCCGGTGCAGCTCACCCCGGGGCAGTCGTTCTTCGAGCGCCTCAAGCAGGGCGACGTGCTGATCCACCAGCCCTACGAAAGCTTCGACGCGGTACTGGCCTTTTTGCGCGAGGCGGTGGAAGACCCGCACGTGCTGGCCATCAAGCAGACCATCTACCGCACCGGCGCCAAGGGCGAAATGGCCGACCTGTTGCGCGAGGCGGTGCGCCGCGGCAAGGAAGTGACCGCGGTGGTGGAACTCAAGGCCCGTTTCGACGAAGAGGCCAACATCAACCACGCCGAGCGGCTGGAGTCGGTCGGGGCGCAGGTGGTGTACGGCATCGTCGGCCTCAAGACCCACGCCAAGATGCTGCTGGTCACCCGGCGCGAGGACGGCCAGATCCGCCGCTACGCCCACGTCTCCACCGGCAACTACAACCCGGGCACGGCCAAGCTCTACACCGACCTGAGCTACCTGACCGCCGACGAGGCGCTGACCGCCGACCTGGACCAGGTGTTCCTGCACCTGGCCAGCCAGAACCGCCTGCCCAAGCTGAACCAGGCCATGATCGCGCCCTTCCACCTGCACAAGGGCATGCTGGACCGCATCGACGCCACCGTGGCCGCGGCCAAGCAGGGCCAGGAGGCGCGCATCATCCTCAAGATGAACGCGCTGACCGACGAACCGCTGGCGCGTGCGCTGGCGCTGGCCTCGCAGCAGGGGGTGCAGATCGACATCCTGGTGCGCGGCGCCTGCATCCTGCCGGCGGGTGTGCCGGGCTACACCGACAACGTCCACGTGCGCTCCATCATCGGCCGCCTGCTGGAGCATTCGCGGGTGTTCTGCTTCCGCATGGGCCAGCACGAGGAGCTGTGGCTGTCGAGTGCCGACTGGATGAACCGCAACATGCTGCGCCGCATCGAGCTGGCCTGGCCGGTGACCGACCCGGCCCTGCGCCACCGCGTCATGGAGGAGTGCATCCACCAGTACCTGCAGGACACCCGCGACGCCTGGCGGCTGCAGCCCGACGGCACCTACGCCAAGGTGGGCACGGTCGGCGCCAAAGGCAAGCCGGCGCTGCACTCGGCCCAGTCCACCCTGATGGGCCGTTACGGGAGCAAGGCATGAGCATGGACCTGATCCTCTGGCGCCACGCCGAGGCCGAGGACCTGGAGGAGACCGACGACGGCGGTGGCGCCGACCTGTCGCGCCGCCTGACCACCAAGGGCGAGCGCCAGGCCAGCCGCATGGCGAGCTGGCTGGACCGCCAGCTGCCCGAGGGCGTGCGGGTGCTCAGCAGCCCGGCGGTGCGCACCGAACAGACCGTGATCGCCCTTGGCCGCAAATACCGCCTGCGCGACGAACTGCGCCCCGACGGCACGGTGGACGACCTGCTGGCCGCAGCCCAGTGGCCCGAGGGCAAGCAGGCCGTGCTGGTGGTCGGGCACCAGCCCACCCTGGGTCAGACGGTGGCGCGGCTGCTCGGGCTGCAGGCGCCGGAATGCTCCATCCGCAAGGGCGCGGTGTGGTGGCTGCGCCAGCGCGAAAAGAACGGGCAGCTGCAGACGGTGCTGCTCACCGTGCAGACCCCCGAACTGCTCTGAGCCCGTGCCCGCCCAGGCGGGCAGGGCACGCCGGCGCCGTCAGCGCAGGTCGACCGCGAAGCGCCAGGTCGAGCGCTGCCAGGCCAGCACCTCTTCTTCCAGCAGCCAGGCCGACTGGGGGTACTGCCGCGACCAGCCCGGCACCGTGGTCAGCTTGAACTGCCGCGCCTTGTAGCTCAGGCGCAGCGCGCCCGTGTCCGGGTCTTTGCGGGCATGGCACAGCAGCACCGCCAGGCGCAGGCACAGCAGCTGTTTGGCAAACAGCTCGTCGTCCAGCTCGGCCTCCAGCTTGCGCAGCTTGCCGCGCTGGCCCAGCACCAGCTGGCTCATGCGGTGCAGCTCGGGCAGGGCAAAACCGGGCGCGTCCACGTGGTCCAGAATGTAAGCGCCGTGGCGGTGCGCGTCGCTGTGCGAAATGTGGGTGCCGATCTCGTGCAGCCGCGCGGCCCAGTCCAGCTTTTGCGAGTAGCGGCCGTTGTGCGCGTCGGCCGTGGCGATCTGGGCGAACAGGTGGGTGGCCACGCGGCTGACCCGCTGCGCCTGCGCCTTGTCGGTGGTGAAACGCTCGCCCAGCCAGCGCACCGTGCGTTCGCGCACGTCGGTCTGGTCGTTTTCGCGGTCGATCAGGTCGTACAGCGCGCCCTGGCGCAGCGCGCCGTCGGCGCGGTGCAGGGTGTCGAGCTCGAACAGCTCGAACAGCGCCAGCAGCACGCTCACCCCACCGCCCAGCACCGGGCGCCGGTCTTCTTTCAGCCCGTCGAGCTTGAGTTCGTCGGCGTTGCCGGCGCGCACCATGCGCTCGATCAGCCAGTCCAGCCCGGGCCGGGTGATTATGCCCGGCGGAAAGCCGTTGCACTGCAGGATCTCCATCACCGCGCCCACCGTGCCCGACGAGCCGTAGGCCACGGTCCACTGGTCGGCCGGGAAGGTCTCCAGCGCCTCGTCCAGCACCGCCTTGGCGGCGATGGTGGCGGTCTGCAGCAGCGCGGCGGTGAACTGGCCGCGCGGAAAGTAGCGGGTGGACCAGGCCACGCTGCCCAGCCGGTAGGACTCCATGCGCAGCGGCGTGTAGCCCTGGCCCAGGATGATTTCGGTGGAGCGCCCGCCGATGTCCACCACCAGCCGGTGTTCGTCCGACTGCGGCAGCAGGTGCGAGGCGCCCTGGTAAATCAGCCGCGCCTCTTCGTGGCCCGAGACCACGTCGATGCCAAAGCCCAGCAGCGCCTGCGCCTTGCGCAGGAAGTCGTCGCGGTTGCGCGCCTCGCGCAGGGTCTGCGTGGCCACGGCCCGCACCTGGTTTTTCTTGAAGCCCTGCAGCCGCTCGCCAAAGCGCGCCAGGCATTCCCAGCCGCGCTCCATGGCCACCAGGCTCAGGTTTTTGTGTTCGTCCAGGCCGCTGCCCTGGCGCACCACTTCCTTCAGGTACTCCACCCGTTCGATGTGGCCCGAGTCGTAGCGCCCGATTTCAAGGCGAAAGCTGTTGGACCCGAGGTCCACCGCCGCCAGTAAGGTTCCGTTTTGCATGCCGTTCAATCTCTTGAAGGGGGGCCAGCATACCACCGAAGCCCGGTGTAAACCCTGACCCGCTGGTCGGCATGCACCTTTTTGGGCGCCTCGTTCCCACCCCGTCAGCGACTTTCCACCGACTTGTCACATGACTGTCACACAAGCTTCCTAAAGTCGGCTTCATTCCTTCAACAACCCTGAGGACACCATGAAGCGCAACTTTCTGAAGACCATCGCCGCCGCTGCGGTTGCCACCGCCACCGTCGGTTTCAGCGGGCTGGCCATGGCCGCCGACATCACCGGCGCGGGCGCCACCTTCCCCTTCCCCATCTACGCCAAGTGGGCCGAAGCTTACAAGAAAGACACCGGCACCGGCCTGAACTACCAGTCCATCGGTTCCTCCGGCGGCATCCGTCAGATCCGCGCCAAGACCGTGGCCTTCGGTGCCACCGACGCCCCGGTCAAGGGCGAAGACCTGGACAAGGACGGCATGGTGCAGTTCCCCGCCATCATCGGCGGCACGGTGCCCGTGTTCAACCTGGAAGGCTTTGGCAAGGGTGAACTGCGCGTGACCGGCCCGGTGCTGGCCGAGATGTTCATGGGCAAGATCAGCAAGTGGAACGACCCCAAGCTGGCCGCGCTGAACCCGGGCAAGAAGCTGCCCGACCAGACCATCACCATCGTCCACCGCGCCGACGGCTCGGGCACCACCTTCAACTGGACCGATTACCTGTCCACCGTCAGCAAAGAGTGGGCCGACACCGTGGGCAAGGGCGCGGCCGTCAAGTGGCCGGCCCCGACCTCGGTCGGCGGCAAGGGCAACGAAGGCGTGGCCGCCAACGTTTCGCGCGTCAAGGGCTCGCTGGGCTACGTGGAATACGCCTACGCCAAGCGCAACAACATCCCGGTGATGCAGCTGCAGAACAAGAACGGCAAGTTCGTGATGCCGGGCGACGACACCTTCGCCGCCGCCGCCGCCGGTGCCGACTGGTTCAGCGTGCCGGGCATGGGCCTGTCCATCGTCAACCAGCCGGGCGACAACGCCTACCCGGTGGCCACCGCGTCCTTCATCCTGATGTACAAGGAACCCACCAACAAGGCCGAGAGCGCCGAAGTGCTCAAGTTCTTCGACTGGGCCTTCAAGAACGGCAAGCAAATGGCGCTGGACCTGGACTACGTGCCCCTGCCCGACAAGCTGACCGCCGACATCCGCAGCAAGGTCTGGTCGCAGATCAACAAGTAAGCCGCTGAACCCGCACCGCCCGCCGCCCACGCCCCTGTGGCCGGCGGGTTGTGGTGCAGACGGGCCGCGGCCCTTGTCGGAGTCAGAATGAACCTGGATACCACCATGAGCGCACCGCAAGCACCGGCCCAGACCGGTGGTTCCCGCATGCTCCAGATCGCGCGCCGCCAGCGCCTGGAAGACGCCTTGTTCCACCGCGTCACCCAGGCCTTTTCGCTGCTGGTGCTGCTCGCCCTCATGGGCATCATCGTCTCGCTGCTGGTCAATGCCTGGCCGACTTTCCAGAAGTTCGGCCTGCGCTTCATCTGGTACGTCGAGTGGGACATCATCAACGAAGAGTTCGGGGCCGCGATCGCCATCGTCGGCACCCTCATCAGCGCCGGCATTGCCCTGTTGCTGGCGGTGCCGCTGGCCTTTGGCGTGGCGCTGTTCCTGACCGAAACCTGCCCCACCTGGCTGCGCCGCCCGCTGGGCACGGCGGTGGAACTGCTGGCGGCGGTGCCGTCCATCATCTACGGCATGTTCGGCCTGTTCGTGTTCGCCCCCATCTTTGCCGACTACATCCAGGTGCCGCTGCAAGACCTGTTGGGCGGCATGCCGCTGGTGGGCTGGCTGTTTGGCGGCGCCACCACCGGCCTGGGCATCCTGGCCGCGGGCATCATCCTGGCGTTCATGGTGCTGCCGTTCGTGGCCGCGGTCATGCGCGACGTGTTCGAGATCGTGCCCGCCATCCTGCGCGAATCGGCCTACGGCATCGGCTGCACCACCTGGGAGGTGGTGCGCCGCATCGTGCTGCCTTACACGCAAAAGGGGGTGATCGGCGGCGTCATGCTCGGCCTGGGCCGCGCCCTGGGCGAGACCATGGCCGTCACCTTTGTCATCGGCAACGCCAACCGGCTGCCCACCTCGCTGTTTTCGCCGGGCACCTCCATCGCGTCCACCCTGGCCAACGAATTCGCCGAGGCGGCCGACTTCCACCTGTCCACCCTGTTTGCGCTGGGCTTCCTGCTCTTCGTCATCACCTTCGTGGTCCTGGCCCTGGCCAAGGTCATGATCCTGCGCGCCGAAAAGGCCAAGGGGCTCTGAGATGTCCTTCAACCACTCCCTCTACCGCCAGCGCCGCGCCGCCAATGCCGTGGGCTTGGCCCTGTCCATGGGGGCCATGGCCCTGGGCCTGACCGTGCTGCTGTGGATTCTGTACGTGCTGTTCACGAACGGCCTGGCCGCCGTGGACTGGAACCTGTTCACCCAGGACACCCCGGCTCCCGGCACCGAAGGCGGCGGTCTGCGTAACGCCATCGTCGGCAGCCTGATGATGCTGGGCCTGACGGTGCTGGTCTCCACCCCGGTGGGCATCTTGGCCGGCGTCTACCTGGCCGAGTACGGCGACACCAGCAAAACCGCCGAGCTGACCCGCTTCGTCACCGACATCATGCTGTCGGCCCCGTCCATCGTGCTGGGTCTGTTTGTGTACGCCATCGCGGTGGCCACTCTGGGCAACTTCTCGGGCTACGCCGGCAGCCTGGCGTTGTCGCTGATCGCCATTCCGGTGGTGGTGCGCACCACCGAGAACATGCTGCGCCTGGTGCCCGGCAGCCTGCGCGAAGCCGCCTTCGCCCTGGGCGCCCCGCGCTGGAAGGTGGCCACCATGGTGACGCTGCGCGCCGCCAAGAGCGGGGTCATGACCGGCCTGCTGCTGGCCGTGGCCCGCATTTCGGGCGAAACCGCGCCGTTGCTGTTCACCGCGCTGAACAACCAGTTTTTCAGCACCGACATGGGCAAGCCCATGGCCAACCTGCCGGTGGTGATCTTCCAGTTCGCCATGAGCCCCTACGACAACTGGATCCGCCTGGCCTGGGCCGGCGCCCTGCTCATCACCCTGGCCGTGCTGGTGCTCAACATCGTGGCCCGCGTGGTGTTCCGCGAAAAGGTCCAGGGCTGAGCCCGTCCCCGTCTGCAAGCTGAGGAATCCCCGACATGACCGACACCGCCATCGACACCAAGAACGCGCTGGAAGTGCGCAACCTGAACTTCTACTACGGCAAGTTCCAGGGCCTGAAAAACATCAACATGGACATCGCCGAGAAGAAGGTCACCGCCTTCATCGGCCCGTCCGGCTGCGGCAAGTCCACGCTGCTGCGCACCCTCAACCGCATGTACAGCCTGTACCCGGGCCAGCGCGCCGAAGGGCAGATCAACTTCTACGGCCAGAACATCCTGGACGCCAAGCAGGACCTGAACCTGCTGCGCGCCCGCATCGGCATGGTGTTCCAAAAGCCCACGCCGTTCCCCATGTCCATCTACGACAACATCGCCTTCGGCGTGAAGCTCTACGAAAACCTGAGCAAGGGCGACATGGAGGACCGGGTCGAATGGGCGCTGACCAAGGCCGCGCTGTGGACCGAGGTGAAAGACAAGTTGCACCAGAGCGGCCTGAGCCTGTCGGGCGGCCAGCAGCAGCGCCTGTGCATCGCGCGCAGCGTGGCGGTCAAGCCGTCCATCCTGCTGCTGGACGAGCCCACCT
Organism: Aquabacterium sp. A08; assembly: GCF_011742065.1. NCBI lineage: Bacteria > Pseudomonadati > Pseudomonadota > Betaproteobacteria > Burkholderiales > Sphaerotilaceae > Aquabacterium > Aquabacterium sp. A08. The sequence goes on along the minus strand of NZ_JAAQQT010000520.1, from coordinate 6,509 downwards.
CGGCGCTGGACCCGATCTCCACCGGCAAGGTGGAGGAGCTGGTGCACGAGCTGAAGAACGACTACACCATCGCCATCGTCACCCACAACATGCAGCAGGCGGCGCGTTGCAGCGACTACACCGCCTACATGTACCTGGGCGAGCTGATCGAGTTCGGCGCCACCGAGCAGATCTTCTTCAAGCCCCAGCGCACCGAGACCGAAGACTACATCACCGGAAGGTTTGGTTGAGCACATGACGGACAAACACCTCTCCAGCCAGTTCGACGCCGAACTGAGCAACATCTCCACCCGTGTGCTCGAAATGGGCGGGCTGGTCGAATCGCAGCTGCGCCAGGCCATTTACGCCTTGCACCACCTGAGCCTGGAAACCACCGACCAGGTGCTGGAACTGGAACAGAAGGTCAACCGGCTGGAGGTCGAGATCGACCACGACATCACCTCCACCATGAGCCGGCGCCAGCCCACCGCGCGCGACCTGCGCCTGCTGGTCGGGGTGTCGCGGGTGATCGTGAACCTGGAGCGTGCCGGCGACGAGGCGGCCCGCATCGCCCGCATGATCAAGTCCTTCATCGAAGCCGGCGCCCCGCGCACCCTGCCGGCGAGCGACCTGGCCGGCAGCGCCCAGCACGCCGCCGACCTGCTGCAGCGCACCCTGGACGCCTTTGCCCGACTGGACGTGACGGCCGCGCTTGCTATCATCGACGAGGACGACCACCTGGACGCCGAGTACGAAGGCTACTTGCGCAAGCTCATCACTTACATGATGGAAGACCCCCGCACCATCTCCACCAGCCTGAACCTGCTGTTCCTGGCCAAGGCCGTGGAGCGGGTGGGCGACCACGCCAAGAACATCGCCGAGGCCACCATCTACGTGGCCAAGGGCGCCGACGTGCGCCACACCACGGCGGCGCAACGGGAGTCGGCGGTCCAATGAGAAAGCTGCCCCGCGTCTTGGTGGTGGAGGACGAACCGGCGATCGCCGAACTGATCGCCGTCAACCTGCGCCACAACGGTTTTGCGCCCACTGTGGTGTTTGACGGCACCGCCGCCCAGCGCGAGGTGGATGCGGTGCTGCCCGACGTCATCCTGCTCGACTGGATGCTGCCCGGCGAAAGCGGGGTGCAGCTGGCCCGGCGCTGGCGCCAGCACGAACGCATCAAGACGGTGCCCATCATTCTGCTGACGGCGCGCACCGAAGAGAGCGACAAGGTCCAGGGCCTGGACGCCGGCGCCGACGACTACGTCACCAAGCCGTTTTCCACCCAGGAGCTGCTGGCCCGCATCCGGGCGGTGCTGCGCCGGCGTGCCCCCGAAATCGTCAACGACACGGTGCAGGTGGGCGAGCTGAGCCTGGACGCGGCCACCTACCGCGTCACCCACCAGGGCCGCGAGCTCAAGGTGGGGCCGACCGAGTTCAAGCTGCTGCACTACCTGATGAAGCACCCCGAGCGGGTACACACCCGCGGTTCGCTGCTGGACCGCATCTGGGGCGACCACGTGTTCATCGAGGAACGCACCGTGGATGTGCACGTCAAGCGCCTGCGCGAGTCCCTGGGCAGCGCAGGCACTATGATCGAGACCGTGCGTGGGGCGGGTTACCGCCTCACCGCCCAAGCCGCCGCCAAAACCAAGACCGACACCACCCCCGCATGATCCGTCGCCCCCTGGAGTTGTTTGCCTGCACATTGACGGGGGGCTTGCTGGCCATGGTCTATGGGGACAGCCGCTGGGCCGGCGTGGCCGGCAGCCTGGCCGGCGCGTCGCTGTGGGTGACGCTGGACAACGTGCGCGCCGCCCGGGTGCTGAACTGGTTGCGCCACGGCCACGCGGTGCGCCCGCCGCGGGTGTCGGCGGTGTGGGCCGAGGTGGTGGAGCGCAGCCGCAAAGGTTTCAAGGCGCTCAACCGCAAGGCCCGCAAGAGCGAGGCCCGGCTGCAGGAGTTCCTGGCCGCCATCCAGGCCTCGCCCAACGGGGTGCTGCTGCTGGACAAAAATGCCACCATCGAGTGGTGCAACTTCACCGCAGCCCAGCACCTGGGCTTCGACTCCAAGCGCGACCTGCGCCAGCAGATCCGCAACCTCATCCGCGACCCGGCCTTTATCGCCTACCTGGGGTCTGGGGACTACGCCAAGCCGGTGGAAATCGACGGCCGCGACGCCTACCCGGGCCACCCACAGCGCATTTCCATCCACATCCACGTCTATGGCAAGGGCCGCCGGCTGATGCTGACCCGCGACATCACCGCGGTGGAGCAGGCCGAGGCCATGCGCCGCGACTTCGTGGCCAACGTCTCGCACGAGATCCGCACCCCGCTCACCGTGGTCAGCGGCTTCATCGAAACCCTGCAGCACCTGGACGTGGGGCCGGACGACCGCCAGCGCTACCTGGCCCTGATGGCCCAGCAGGCCCAGCGCATGCAGACCCTGGTCAGCGACCTGCTCACCCTGTCGCGGCTGGAAGGCAGCCCCATTCCCGGTTCGGGCGAGTGGGTGCGCTCGCAAGAGTTGCTGGACCAGGTGGTGGGCGAGGCGCGCGCGCTGTCCGATGTCGTGGCCCAGGGGCGGCACGACATACTGGCCGAGCCCAGCCCAGTGCTGGAAATCGCCGGGGCCCGCTCGGAACTGGTCAGCGCCATGTCCAACCTGCTGAGCAACGCGGTGCGCTACACGCCGCCGGGCGGCGAGATCCGCGCCGGCTGGCGCGCGCTCGACGACGGCGGTGCCGAGTTTTACGTCAGCGACACCGGACCCGGCATCGAGGCCGAACACCTGCCGCGCCTGACCGAGCGTTTTTACCGGGTGGACCGCAGCCGTTCCCGCGAAACCGGAGGCACCGGCCTGGGGCTGGCCATCGTCAAGCACGTGGCGCAGCGCCACGGGGGCCAGATGGCGGTGGACAGCGTGGTCGGCGCCGGCTCCACCTTCCGCATCACCTTGCCCCCCAGCCGGGTGCTGGTCGACTGAGGCGCGGGCCGCCCGCTGTCCTGACAGGCGGATCAGGGCTGGTACTGGGCTGGTACTGCAGGCACGCCTCAGGGGCGCCGTTCAAACACCATCAGGTGGTCGCGGTTTTCGCGCAGGCGGGGCACGCTGGCCATCAGGCTCCAGGCTTGCAAAGCGTCCGGTGGCAGGTGGCGGTAGGCCGCTGGGTGCAGCACCAGGCGCGGGCAGTCGGTCGCGTCGGGGCTGCTGGGTTGCCAGCGGCGCAGCGGCAACCCACCGTGGTGCTGCAGGCCGGTGATCTGGGCCGCGTCCAGCCCGTGCACCAGCACGCAGGCGCCGGGCGGGGTCACCGCCGCAATGCGCCGCGAAATCGGGGCCTGGCCCAGGCCAAAGTTCAGCAGGGGCAGCCACAGCGTCATCAGCAGCAGCCAGCACAGGGTGCTGCCCGAGGCCGACAGCACCAGGCTTTTCCACAGCGCCGGGCGGTGCCGGCCGATGCGCCAGGCCAGCACCCCGAGCCAGGCCACGGTGGCCAGCAGCGCGGGCAGGAACTGGCCCCAGGCAAAGGCGGGCTCGAAACCCGGCACTAGCTTGGCCACGTTGGCCGCCGGCTTGGCCGGTGTGCCGGTCATCATGGCCAGGTAAATGACCCAGACGATGAGCGCCCCGCCGGTGAAAAACACCAGGGCGAACCAGTCGATCAGGGCGGTGACGGTGCGCGACAGCGTGGGCAGCGCCAGCGCCGCCAGGCAGGCCAGGGCGGGCAGGGCCGGGAGCAGGGCGCGGTCGGCGTCGCGCCCGCCGAGCCAGAACACACTGCCCAGCGCGGCCAGCACCCACCACAGCGGCAGCAGCAGGTGGGCTTCGCGCCAGCGGCGGCGCCAGCGCCAGACGGTCCACAGCGCCAGCAGGCCGGCCGGCCAGGTGAACCACACCAGCAGCCGCCCCAGGCTGCGCCAGCTGTCGGTGTCGGTCCAGGCCCGCAGGCCAGGCATGGGGCTCGGCGACCAGCCATCCAGCCAGACGCCACTGGCCGCCGCCCCCGCGGTGCCCAAGGCGCAGGCCAGCCACAACCCCCGCCCGCGCCAGCCCTGCAGGCCGGCGGTGCCCGTCAGCGGTGCACCCAGCAGCCAGACCAGGCCCAAGGCCAGGGCCAGGCCCGGGGCACCGCTCCACGACAGGCCCAGCATGCCCAGCCACCAGACGGCCACGCTCAGGCTCAACCAGCGGGCGTGCGGGCTGACCAGCCGCGCCGCCGCGTAGAGCAGCACCGCGCTGAAGCAGAGCTGCGCCGGGCTGGGGGTGGTTTCGTGCGCCAGCTGGGCCAGGCCCAGGCTGGCGACCAGGGCCAGCAGCGCGGCATCGGCCATGGCGCGGGCATAGTCCACCGGCCGCGCCTCGCCACCAAAAGCGAAGCTGACCGGCTGGGCGCCGGGCACCCGGGCCAGGTGGTACATCGCGTACCAGGTGCAGACCAGGGTGGCCACCAACATGGCCCCCACGGGCAGGCGGGCCGCCAGCTCGGCCGGCAGCCCCGGCAGGGCGCGCACCAGCCAGCCCCCCAGCCCGTAGGGCAGCCAGCCCGCCAGGGCCGCTGCCTGGCCCAGCACCTGGGGCTGGCCCAGGTGACCGGGGTGTTGGGACAGGTCGAGCATGGCGCCGAAAGCGGCCAGTTCGTCGTGGCGCCAGGGTTCGCGGCCCAGCAGGCCGGGCAGCACGTAGGCCAGGCCCAGCAGCAGCAGCACCCAGCGGGGCAGCCGCCGGGCGGCCAGTTGGGTGACGATGGCGGGCGTGGTGGGCATGGAGGGAAACTATAGCGGCATCAACAAAAAAGCAGCCCTGCGGCTGCTTTTTTGTGGGGACGACCGGAATTATTTGGTCGTGCGGGCGAAGCGGTTGCGGAATTTCTCCACGCGGCCGCCCATGTTGTCCACCGACTTCTGGGTACCGGTGTAGAAGGGGTGCGATTCGCTGGAGGTGTCCAGTTTGAACAGCGGCAGTTCACGGCCGTCGTCCAGCTTGATGGTTTCCTTGGTGTTCGCGCAAGAGCGGGTGACGAACTGGAAGCCGTTGGACAGGTCCACGAAGCACACTTCGCGGTAGTTGGGGTGAATGCCTTCTTTCATCACTGTTTCCTTGTGGGGCTAAGGGTCGTTGGCCCCGGCAACCGCGGCAGCCGCCACCGGCCCATCCGGTGCACTTTCCGCAAAGCCTTGGATTATATGGGTTTTTAAGGCCTTCGATCAACCGCCGCGGCGCATCAGGTCGAAGAACTCGGAGTTGTTCTTGGTCTGCTTCATGCTCTTCAAGACCATTTCCATGGCCTCGATCTCGTCCATGTTGTACATGAACTGGCGCAGGATGCGGGTTTTCTGCAGGATCTCGGGCTGCAGCAGCAGTTCTTCGCGGCGCGTGCCGCTGCGGTTGAGCTGGATCGAGGGGAACACGCGCTTTTCGTAGAGGCGGCGGTCCAGGTGGATCTCGCAGTTGCCGGTGCCCTTGAATTCCTCAAAGATCACCTCGTCCATGCGGCTGCCGGTGTCCACCAGCGCGGTGGCGATGATGGTCAGCGAGCCGCCTTCTTCCACGTTGCGCGCGGCGCCGAAGAAGCGCTTGGGGCGTTGCAACGCGTTGGCGTCCACGCCGCCGGTCAGCACCTTGCCGCTGCTGGGCAGCACGTTGTTGTAGGCGCGGGCCAAGCGGGTGATCGAGTCCAGCAGGATCACCACGTCTTTTTTCAGTTCGACCAGGCGCTTGGCGCGCTCGATCACCATCTCGGCCACGTGCACGTGGCGGGCTGCCGGTTCGTCGAAGGTGGAGGCGATCACGTCACCGCGCACCGTGCGCTGCATCTCGGTCACTTCTTCCGGGCGCTCGTCCACCAGCAGCACCAGCAGTTCCACCTCGGGGTGGTTGGAGGTGATGGCGTGGCAGATGTGCTGCATCATCACCGTCTTGCCGCTCTTGGGCGGGGCGACGATGAGCGCGCGCTGGCCCTTGCCGATGGGCGCGATGATGTCGATCACCCGGCCGGTGATGTTTTCCTCGCCCTTGATTTCGCGTTCCAGCCGCATCTGCTGTTTCGGGAACAGCGGCGTCAGGTTCTCGAACATGATCTTGTGCTTGTTCTGCTCGGGCGGCAGGCCATTGATCTTGTCGAGCTTGTTCAGGGCAAAGTAACGCTCGCCGTCTTTCGGGATGCGCACTTCGCCTTCGATCATGTCGCCGGTGTGCAGGTTGAAGCGGCGGATCTGGCTGGGCGAGATGTAGATGTCGTCGGTGCTGGCGGTGAAGCTGGTGTCCATCGCCCGCAGGAAACCGAAACCGTCGGGCAGCACTTCCAGCACGCCGTCGGCGTTGACCAGTTCCCCCGCCTTCGCCCGCTTCTTGATGATGGCAAACATCAACTCCTGCTTGCGCATGCGCCCGGTGTTTTCGATTTCCAGGGCTTCGGCTTGCTTGAGCACTTCAGACACGTGCAGTGCCTTGAGTTCGTTCAGGTGCATGGGATCACTCCTGCGAGGAGTCCAGAGAATGTGGGGGGAGGGTGCGGTTCGCGGCTGCA
>NZ_JAAQQT010000519.1:0-3789 GCF_011742065.1 Aquabacterium sp. A08 | reverse complement strand
GGCGCCGGGCTCAGGCCTTGCCCTGGCTGGCCACGGCGGCAGCGGCCGCTTCGGCCGCCGCGGCGTCGCCCAGGTAGTAGCGGCGCAGCGGTTGCATGTCGTCGTCGAACTCGTACACCAGCGGAATGCCGTTGGGGATGTTGAGGTGGACGATGTCGGCCTCGGAAATGTTGTCCAGGTGCTTGATGAGCGCGCGGATGGAGTTGCCGTGCGCGGCGATCAGCACCCGCTTGCCGCTCTGGATGGTGGGCGCCAGCGTCTCGTTCCAGTAGGGCACGACGCGGGCCACGGTGTCTTTCAGGCACTCGGTCAGGGGAATCTGCTCGGGCGCCAGCTGGCCGTAGCGGCGGTCGTTGCGCTGGCCGCGCGGGTCTTGCGGTTCCAGGGCCGGCGGCGGGGTGTCGTAGCTGCGGCGCCAGATCAGCACCTGTTCGTCGCCGTACTGCTTGGCCATGTCGGCCTTGTTCAGGCCTTGCAGCGCGCCGTAGTGGCGCTCGTTCAGGCGGTAGTCTTTGGTGACGGGCAGCCAGGTGCGGTCCATTTCGTCGAGCACGTACCACAGGGTGTGGATGGCGCGCTTGAGCACGCTGGTGAAGCACAGGTCGAAGTCCCAGCCTTCGGCCTTGAGCAGTTTGCCGGCCGACATGGCCTGCGACACGCCGGTGGGGGTCAGGTCCACGTCGGTCCAGCCGGTGAAGCGGTTTTCGAGGTTCCAGGTGGATTCGCCGTGGCGGATGAGGACGAGCTGGTGCATGGTGGCAATGGGCGGGTTGGTGCGGGGCGCAAACCCATCATTTTAGAATAGCGGGTTCCTTTGAAAGGTGTACCGTGGATTTCTTTGTGCAAAACTGGATGTTGTTCGCCGTGGCCGCGGCTTCGGGGGCCTTGCTGCTGTGGCCCACCCTGGGCAAGGGCGGTGGCGCCGACGGCGTGAGCCCGACCGAGGCGGTGCAGCTGATGAACCGCGAAAAAGCGGTGGTGGTGGACGTGTGCTCGCCCGAGGAATACGCCGCCGGCCACGTGACCGCCGCCAAGAACGTGCCGCTGGACGAGCTGGAGGCCAAGCTGCCCGGCGTGGTCAAGAACAAGGGGTTGCCGCTGGTGCTGGTGTGCGCCTCGGGCATCCGTTCGCGCCGCGCCGTGGCCGTGGCCAAGAAGCTGGGCTACGAAAAAGCCTATAACCTGAGCGGTGGCATGGGCGCCTGGCGCGCGGCCAATCTGCCGGTCCAGAAAAGTTAAGCTGTCCGCTTTTGGATTGCAGGAGCACGCCGACCATGGCCCAGGTGACGATTTACAGCAGCGACTATTGCCCTTATTGCCAACGCGCCAAGGCGCTGTTGCAGGCCCGGGGGGTGACCGACTACGAGGAAATCGTGGTGGACGGCCAGCCCGCGGTGCGCGCCGCCATGGCCGAACGGGTGGGCCGCACCAGCGTGCCGCAAATCTTCATCAACGGCCAGCACGTGGGCGGCTGCGACGACCTGCACGCCCTGGACGCGCGCGGCGGCCTGGTGCCCCTGCTGGCCGCCTGAGCCGGGCGCGGTCGGCGCCCCGCCGGGGTGCTGACATAATCCTTGGGTGTTCCGCCCCAACCCGCTGCGAGAACCTTCGCCAGCGGGTTTTGTTTTGACCGATCGTTTTTCACCCACACCGAGACATCCCCATGGCCGACGACCAGACCCCCGTGTTCCAGATCCAGCGCGTTTACCTGAAAGAGGCGTCGCTGGAGCAGCCGAATTCCCCCGCCATCCTGCTGGAACAGGAGCAGCCGAGCGTGGACATCCAGCTCGGCGTGGAAGCGCAGCCGGTGGCCGATGGCGTGTACGAGGTGTGCGTGACCGCCACCGTGCAGACCAAGATCCAGGACCGCACCGTGTTCCTGGTGGAAGCCAAGCAGGCCGGCATTTTCGAGATCCGCCACCTGCCCGAAGACCAGCTCGGCCCCATCATGGGCATCGCCTGCCCGCAGATCGTCTACCCCTACCTGCGCGGCAACGTGGCCGACCTGATCCAGCGCGCCGGCTTCCCGCCGGTGCACCTGGCCGAAATCAACTTCCAGGCCATGTTCGAGCAGCAGCAGGCCCAGCAAGCCGCCGGCAACCCGGTGCAGTGACCGGAGCGTGGCCGTGCGCCCGATGAACATCGCCGTGCTGGGGGCCGGGGCCTGGGGCACCGCCCTGGCCGTGGCCGCCGCCAGCGAGCACGGCACGCCGCACACGGTGCGCCTGTGGGCGCGCGACCCGGCCCAGGCCGCGCGCATGCAGGCCGAGCGCCAAAACGCGCGCTACCTGCCCGGTTTGCCGTTTCCCGACCGGCTGACGGTGTTCAGCGCCGCGTTGGCCGACCTGCCGGCTGCGGTGCAGGGCCAGGACCTGCTGGTGGTGGGCACGCCCATGGCCGCGCTGCGTGGCATGCTGACCACCCTGCGCGCAGTCGCCATGCCGGTGGCCTGGCTGTGCAAGGGCTTTGAGCGCCCCGACGGCGCCGCCGTGGGCCTGCTGGGGCACGAGGTGTGTGCCCAGGTGGCCCCGGGCCTGCGGGCCGGGGTGCTCAGCGGCCCCAGCTTTGCGCAGGAGGTGGCGCGCGGCGCCCCCACGGCCCTGGTGGCCGCCAGCCGCGACCCGGCCGTGTGCCAGTTGCTGGTGCAGGCCTTCCACAGCCCGGCCTTGCGCGTGTACGCCAACGACGACGTGGTGGGTGTGGAGGTGGGCGGCGCGGTGAAGAACGTGATGGCCATCGCCACCGGCCTGTGCGACGGCCTGGGGCTGGGCCTGAACGCGCGCGCGGCGCTCATCACCCGGGGGCTGGCCGAGATGTCGCGCCTGGGGCTGGCGCTGGGCGCCAAACCCGACACCTTCATGGGCCTGAGCGGCCTGGGCGACCTGGTGCTGACCGCCACCGGCGACCTGAGCCGCAACCGCCAGGTGGGCCTGCTGCTGGCCCAGGGGCAGACGCTGCAGCAGGCCGTCGATTCCCTCGGGCACGTGGCCGAGGGCGTGTACAGCGCCCGCACCGTGGCCCAGCGCGCGCGCAGCCTGGGGGTGGACATGCCCATCACCGAAGCGGTGGTGGCGCTGCTGGACGGCGCCTTGACACCGGCCCAGGCGCTGACGCGCCTGATGGGCCGCGACCCGGTGGCCGAAAGCCGCTGACCCTGACCGGGTCACGCGCGGTTTCTGCCCGGCTGGGCGCTTCAGAATTCGAGGTTGTCGATCAGGCGCGTCTGGCCCAGCTTGGCCGCGCCCAGCGCCACCAACTGGCCCGGCTGGAAGTCGGGCGCCGCGGGGGGGTGCAGGTCGTCGCGGCGGCGCACCGTCAGGTAGTCCACGGCCCAGCCGCGTTGCGCCAGGGCGGCCGAGGCGTGCTGTTCCAGCGCGGCCAGGTTGTGTTCGCCACCCAGCACACCGGCGGCCAGGGTTTTGAGGGCGAGCGACAACTGCACCGCCTCGGTCCGCTCGGTGGGCGACAGGTAGCCGTTGCGCGAACTCAGCGCCAGGCCGTCGGCGGCGCGTTCGATCTCGCCGCCGTGCACGGTCACCGGCAGCGCGAACTGCCGCACCATCTGCCGGATGACCATGAGCTGCTGGTAGTCCTTTTTGCCGAAGACGGCGTGGCCCTGGCCCTTGCTCTGGCCAAAGACGATCTGGAACAGCTTCATCACCACCGTGCTCACGCCGGTGAAAAAGCCGGGGCGGAAGTGGCCTTCCAGCAGGTCGCCCAGCGCGGCGGGGGCGTGTACCTTGAAGGTCTGCGGCTCGGGGTACAACTCCTGTTCGGACGGGGCGAACA
>NZ_JAAQQT010000518.1:0-3659 GCF_011742065.1 Aquabacterium sp. A08 | reverse complement strand
ACCAGATCGACGGAACTGCTGGCCTGGTACTTGCGCATCAGGCGGGCGCGGTAGATTTCCACGGTGCGCGGGCTGATGCCCAGCGCCCTGGCCGTTTCCTTGGCGGTCAGGCCTTTCATGACCAGTGCGGCCACCTCGCGTTCGCGCGCGGTGAGCTCGGCCTTCACGGTGCGGCGCGACGACAGGTCCTCGAAACTCCAGATGCCGGCGGCGTGCGGGTCGGTGCGGTCCAGCGCGCGGCCAGTGACGTGGCACCAGAAGGTCTGCCCCTGGAAGCGGCCGCCCACGCGTTTCATCACCCGCTCGTCGGAGTAGTGGCCCTTGGCGTTGAGGATGGGGGTGATGCGTTCGCCGATGCGCTCGAACTCGTCGGCGCTGGGGTAGAGGATGAGGAAGCTCTGGCCCACCAGCTGGTCGCGGCTGGCGCCGAACATGTCGCACACCGCCTGGTTGCAGTCCACCATGGTGCGGTGGCGCGACAGCACCAGCCCCACCGGCGCCAGGTCGAAGGCGAGGCGGTAGTCGGCGGCGGGCGCGGCGTCGGGCGGCATGGGGGGCCAGTGTGGGCGGCTTCGGAGGGCGCGGTTAAGGGTTGGACTGTAGGCAAAACTACGTATGCGATTACGTAGTATCGTACGGTTTTCCTTCACTTTTGGACAGGAGCGTGCGAGCATGAACAAGGTGTACCCCAGCGCGGCCGAAGCCCTCCAGGGCGTGGTGGCCGACGGGCAACTGATCGCCGTGGGCGGCTTCGGCCTGTGCGGCATTCCCGAGGCCCTGATCGACGCGCTGCGCGACAGCGGCGCGAAGAACCTGACCGCCATTTCCAACAACGCCGGTGTCGATGGCTTCGGCCTGGGCAAGCTGCTGGAGACGCGCCAGATCAAGAAAATGATCTCCAGCTACGTGGGCGAGAACAAGGAGTTCGAGCGCCAGTACCTGGCCGGCGAACTGGAGCTGGAATTCACGCCCCAGGGCACGCTGGCCGAGAAGCTGCGCGCCGGTGGCGCAGGCATTCCCGCCTTCTTCACCAAGACCGGTGTGGGCACGCTGGTGGCCGAAGGCAAGGAACTGCGCGAGTTCAACGGCGAAACCTACGTGATGGAGCACGCCCTGTTCCCCGACGTGGCGCTGATCAAAGCCGACGTGGCCGACCGTTCCGGCAACCTGCGTTTCAACCTGACGGCGCGCAACTTCAACCCGGCCGCCGCCACCGCCGGCAAGGTTTGCATCGTGGAGGTGGAACGCGTGGTCGCCACCGGCGAGATCGCCCCGGACGACGTGCACCTGCCCGGCATTTACGTGCACCGCATCGTGGTCAACCCCACGCCCGAAAAGCGCATCGAAAAGCGCACCACCCGCGACCGCAAGTAAGGAGCACGAACATGGCTTGGACCCAAGACCAAATGGCCGCGCGCGCGGCGCAGGAACTGCAAGACGGCTTTTACGTCAACCTGGGCATCGGCATCCCGACGCTGGTGGCCAACCACGTGCCCGACCACATCGAGGTCTGGCTGCAGAGCGAAAACGGCATGCTGGGCATCGGCCCCTTCCCGTATGAAGACGAAGTGGACGCCGACCTGATCAACGCCGGCAAGCAGACGGTGACGACGCTCAAGGGCTCGTCCATCTTCGGCTCCGACCAGTCCTTCGCCATGATCCGTGGCGGCAAGATCAACCTGTCCATCCTGGGCGCCATGCAAGTCACGGGCAAGGGCGACCTGGCCAACTGGATGATTCCGGGCAAGATGGTCAAGGGCATGGGCGGCGCCATGGACTTGGTGGCCGGCGTCAAGCGCGTGATCGTGCTGATGGAGCACGTGGCCAAGAAGAAGGACGGTACCACCGACCTAAAGATCCTGCCCGAATGCACCCTGCCGCTGACCGGCCAGGGCGTGGTGGACCGCATCATCACCGACCTGGGCGTGATGGACGTGACGCCCGAAGGCCTGAAGCTGGTGGAACTGGCCGACGGCGTGACGCGCGAGGAAATCCAGAGCAAGACCGGCGTGCCGCTGCTCTGAGCGCCGCCTTGCGCCTGTGCGCCGAAGCCCGCCCCGGTGGCGGGCTTTTGCGTACTTGGCGCGCCGGGTGTGCCGGGCCTCAGCCGGTGACGACCCGGTTGCGGCCCTGCCGCTTGGCTTGGTAGAGGGCCGCGTCGGCGCGCTGGTAGAGGCGGTCGGGCGTGTCGTCCGGCTCGGCGCTGACGATGCCGGCGCTGACCGTGAGGCAGCCGCTGACCGGGCTGTGGCCGTGCGCCAGGGCCAGCGCCGCCAGCCGGCCTTGCACCGCCTGTAGCCACTGTGCCCCGCCGACCAGGGGGGTGTCTTCCAGCACAACGGCGAATTCTTCGCCGCCCACGCGGCTGGGCAGGTCGCCCGGCCGGCGGGCCTGGGCCAGCAGGCACTGGGCCACCGCCTGCAGCGCCAGGTCGCCCTGGGCGTGGCCGTGGTGGTCGTTGTAGGCCTTGAAGTGGTCCACGTCCAGCACCGCCAGACACAGGGGCCGGCCGTGGCGCTTGTGGGTCGCCAGGGCCCGCCGCAGCGTGCCGTCGAAGCTGCGCCGGTTGGGCAGGCCGGTCAGCGCGTCGGACTCGGCCAGCAGCTCCAGGTTTTCCATCTGGAAGTGGATGAGCCCGAGCAGGTTGTTGGTGTCCTGCGCCAGCTGGGTGATTTCGTCGCGCCCGTCCACCGTGATCTGCTCCTGCCAGCGCTCCTTGTGGTGGATGCGGCGCAGTTCCTGGCTGAAGCGGTGCAGGCGCCGCACCACCAGCCGGTCCAGCAGCACCATCAGGCCGGCGGTGATGAGGGCGAACACCCCCAGCAGCTGCCACTGCACCGCCCCCAGGTTCTCGCGCGCCTGCAGCGACGCGGTGCGCGGCCATTCCAGCCAGAGGTGGCCGGCGGGCTGGCCGGCCAGGTCGTGCACCGGCCACCAGACGCGGATGTGTTCCGCCTCCAGCCGGTAGCGCGGTTCGGCCTGGCCCAGGCTGGAGCCCAGGGCGGGCCAGCGTTGGTCGGGTGCGGCCGCTGGCAGGGGTTCGTGCGACAGGCCGAAGTGCAGCCCCGTCAGCCGGCTCAGGTGCGGCTCGAAGTCGGCCGGCACCGGTTCGGCCACCAGCAGCAGGCCTTGCGGCGGGCCGTCGCCGCCGCTGTTGCGTATGCCTTGGCGGCACAGGGCCACCCAGCGGCCGTCCCAGCGGGCCAGGCCGCAGCTGCGCGCCCCCGGGGCCGGTGGCTGGCGCAACCAGTCGCCGTAGGCGCTGGCGTGCACCGCGTCCAGATCGGTGCCCGCCGGGCTCACGCGGTGCAGGGCCTGCCCGCCGGGGCCGCGCACCTCCAGCCAGTCGAAGCCGGCGGCGGCCACCGCGTCCTGGTTCAGGTTGAGCCGGGCGAAGGCGCCCCGCCCCTGGCGGGCGTAGTCGGCGAATTCGGTCCAGTTGGCCCAGTCGTTGACCAACTTGTCGTGCTGCAGCAGCTGCGCGTCGACCGCCACCAGCAGGCGCTCCAGCTGTTGTTGCACCGCCTGGGTTTCAAGTTGGGTGTAGCCGCGGTTGAGCCGCCAGCTCAGCCAGACCTGGGTGGCGACCAGGGACAGCAGCATCAGCGCCGTCAGGCCGACCAAGAGCTTGAGCCGGATACCGATCAATTTATCCCCGA
>NZ_JAAQQT010000517.1:0-3466 GCF_011742065.1 Aquabacterium sp. A08 | reverse complement strand
TCGGGCAACCTGTGCCGCTGCACCGGCTACCGCCCCATCCTCGACGCCGCGCAGGCCATGGGCCAGGCGCCGGCCGCGCGGGTGGACGAGGCGCGGCTGCGCGACCTGCTGGCCACCATCGCCCCGGCCGACGGCGGCAGCGGCTACCTGGCCCCCACCACCCGGGCCGCCCTGCTGCAGGCCCGCGCCGCGCACCCCGACGCCCAGGTGGTGGCCGGCACCACCGACGTCGGCCTGTGGGTGACCAAGGGCCACCGCCACTTTGCCCAGGTGCTGGACGTGACCCGCGCCGCCGAGCTGCGGCGCCTGGAGCGGCACCCGGACCACCTCGCCATCGGCGCGGCGGTGACGCTGACGGACGCCTTCGCCGCGCTGGTGCAGGACCGCCCGGCCCTGGCCGCCTTCGCCGAACGCTTCGCCGGGCTGCCGGTGCGCAACGCCGGCACCCTCGGCGGCAACGTGGCCAACGGCTCGCCCATCGGCGACGGCATGCCGCTGCTGATCGCCTTGGGCGCGCGGGTGGGGCTGATGCGCTGGCACGCCGGCCAGGCCGAACGGCGCGAGCTGCCGCTGGAGGACTTCTACACCGGCTACCGCCAGAACGTGCTGCGGCCGGACGAGTTGCTGACGGACCTGGTGGTGCCGCGCCCCGCGGCCCCCTACCCCGCCGGTGCGCCCGACGCAGACCACGCCAGCGGCGAGTGGACGCGGGTGTACAAGGTGTCCAAGCGCTTCGACGACGACATTTCGGCCGTGTGCCTGGCGGTGTCGCTGCAGATCGAGCGCGGCGTGGTGGTGCGCGCGTCCATCGGCGCAGGCGGGGTGGCGGCCACGCCGGCGCGCGCGCCGGCCGCCGAGGCCGCGCTGACCGGCCGGCCCTGGCACGCCGACGCGGTGCGCCACGCCATGGCGGCGCTGCGCGACGCCTTCCAGCCGATTTCCGACATGCGCGCCAGCGCCGGCTACCGCCGCGAGGTGCTGGGCAACCTGCTGTGGCGCTGCTGGCTGGACAGCCGCACGCCCCCGGGCGGGCCCGCCACCGGCCTGGAGCGGCTGGACCCCGCCCTGCTGCGGGCCGTGGCGGCGATGGAGGGCACGCCATGACCGCCGCCCACCCGCCCCAAACGGCCACGCAGGCGCCCGAGGCCGCCGCCGCGGGCGCCTGCGGCCAATCGCACCCGCACGAAAGCGCCCGCGCGCAAATTTTGGGCGCCGCCACCTACGTGGACGACATGCCCGAACTGCGCGGCACGCTGCACGCCGCGCCCATCCTGTCGCCGCTGGCGCACGGCCGGCTGCGCGGGGTGGACGCCCGTGCCGCCCTGGCCCTGCCCGGCGTGCGCCACCTGGTGCTGGCCGACGACGTGCCCGGCGACCGGACCCTGGCGGCCTTCGCCCACGACGAGCCGGTGTTCGCCCACGACACGGTGCAGCACGTGGGCCAGGTGGTGGGCCTGGTGCTGGCCGACGACGCCACCACCGCGCGCCGCGCCGCCCGTCTGGTGACGCTGGACATCGACCCCCTGCCCGCCGTGCTGACCCCGCGCGAGGCCCACGCGCAGCAGCGCTACGTGCTGCCGCCGGTGCACGTCAGGCGCGGCGACGCCGCCAGCGCCCTGGCACAGGCCCCGCACACCCTGAGCGGTGCGTTCGAAGTGGGCGGTCAGGAACACTTTTACCTGGAAGGCCAGATCGCCTACGCCGTGCCGCACGAACAGCAACAGTGGGTGATCCACAGCAGCACCCAGCACCCCGGCGAAATCCAGCACTGGGTCGCCCAAGCCCTGGGCCTGCCCCAGCACCGGGTGCGGGTGGAATGCCGGCGCATGGGCGGCGGCTTCGGCGGCAAGGAAACCCAGGCCGGCCACCTGGCGGTGTGGGCCGCGGTGGCCGCGCTCAAGGCCGGCTGCCCGGTCAAGCTGCGGCTGGACCGCGACGACGACTTCCTCGTCACCGGCAAGCGCCACCCCTTCGCCTACGACTACACCGTGGGCTTTGACGACACCGGCCGCCTGCACGGGCTGGACCTGACGCTGCTGGCCAACTGCGGCTTTTCGGCCGACCTGTCCGGCCCGGTGGCCGACCGCGCCATCTTCCACAGCGACAACGCCTACTTCCTGGAGCACGTGGCCATCCACAGCTTTCGCTGCCGGACGAATCTGCAGAGCTTCACCGCCTTCCGCGGCTTCGGCGGGCCGCAAGGCGTCATCGCCATCGAGACCATCCTGGGCGACATCGCCCGTCACCTGGGACTGGACCCGCTGGCGGTGCGGCTGCGCAACCTGTACAGCGACGCCCCCGCCGCCCCGGGCCTGACCGCCAGCGGCCGGCGCGACACCACCCACTACCAGATGCGGGTGGAGGACAACATCCTCGAACCCCTGATGACGCAGCTGGCCGACACCAGCCGCTACGCCGCGCGGCGCCAGGCCATCGCCCGCTGGAACGCCGGCAGCCCGGTGGTCAAGCGCGGGCTGGCACTGACGCCGGTGAAGTTCGGCATCAGCTTCACCGCCACGCTGTTCAACCAGGCCGGCGCGCTGGTGCACGTCTACACCGACGGCAGCGTGCTGGTGAACCACGGCGGCACCGAGATGGGCCAGGGCCTGCACACCAAGGTGGCGCAGGTGGTGGCCGACGAGCTGGGTGTGCCCTTCGAGCGGGTGCTGGTGAGCGCCAGCGACACCGCCCGCGTGCCCAACGCCAGCGCCACCGCCGCCTCCAGCGGCACCGACCTGAACGGCCGCGCGGCCCAGTTCGCGGCGCGCAACGTGCGCCAGAACCTGGCCGCCTTCGTGGCTGGGCTGGACGGCTGCGGCGCCGGTGAGGTGGACTTCCACGGCGGCTGGGTGACGACGCCCCAGGCCACCCGCCCCTTCGCCGAGGTGGTGGGCCAGGCCTACGCCAACCGCATCCAGCTCTGGAGCGACGGTTTTTACCGCACCCCCAAGATCCACTACGACAAGACCACCCTCACCGGCCGGCCCTTCTACTACTTCGCCTACGGCGCGGCCTGCACCGAAGTCGCCATCGACACCCTCACCGGCGAAACCCGGGTGCTGGCGGTGGACATCCTGCACGACGTGGGGCGCAGCATCAACCCGGCGCTCGACATCGGGCAGATCGAAGGCGGTTTTGTGCAGGGCATGGGCTGGCTGACCACCGAGGAACTGGTGTGGAAGGCCGACGGCCAGCTGGCCACCCACGCGCCCAGCACCTACAAAATCCCCACCACCGGCGACGTGCCCGCGCACCTGCGGGTGGACCTGTGGCCCGAGCCCAACCGCGAAGACAACGTGTTCGGCAGCAAGGCCGTGGGCGAGCCGCCGTTCATGCTGGGCATCAGCGTGTGGGAGGCCATCCGCGACGCGGTGGCGCAGGCGCGCGGCGACGGTGCCCCGGTGCGCCTGGACGCGCCGGCCACGCCGGAACGGGTGTTGTGGGCGGTGTCGAAAGACGGCCCGCC
>NZ_JAAQQT010000516.1:0-12251 GCF_011742065.1 Aquabacterium sp. A08 | reverse complement strand
GGCCGCGTGGCCGGCCTGATCGCGCCCGAGCCGGTGGGCAGCAACGGCTTTGGTTTCGATCCCATCATGTGGCTCCCCGAGTTCGGCCAGACCTTCGCCCAGTTGCCCACGGCAGTGAAAAACGCGAACAGCCACCGCGGCCGCGCCGCCCAGGCCATGCTGGCGCTGATGCGCGAACGGTGGTTCCCGGCATGAGCCCCTCCGTCGTCCAACTGCACCGCCCGGGCCAATTGCAACTGCCGGGCCTGCCACCGCTCACGCTCTACATCCACCTGCCCTGGTGTTTGAAGAAATGCCCTTACTGCGACTTCAACTCGCACGAATGGGGCGCGGCGGCGGGGCAGGGCGGCGAGCCACCCTACGAGCGCTACCTGCAGGCCCTGCGTGCCGACCTGGAAAGCAGTTTGCCGCTGGTCTGGGGCCGGCCGGTGCACAGCGTCTTCATCGGCGGGGGCACGCCCAGCCTGTTTGCGCCCGAGGCCATCGACCGGCTGTTGTCCGAGGTGCGCGCCCTGCTGCGGCTGGAGGCCGACGCCGAAATCACCCTGGAAGCCAACCCCGGCACCTTCGAGAAGGACCGCTTCAAGGGCTTTCGCCAGGCCGGCGTCACGCGCCTGAGCATCGGGGTGCAGAGCTTTGACGACCGGTTTTTGAAGGCTCTGGGCCGGGTGCACAACGCCGAGCAGGCCCGCGCCGCGGTGGCCGAAGCGGCGGCCAACTTCGACACCTGGAACCTGGACCTGATGTACGCGCTGCCCGGCCAGACCCTGGCCGACCTGGACCGCGACCTCGACACCGCACTGGGCTTCCAGCCGCCGCACCTGTCGGTCTACCACCTGACGCTGGAGCCGAACACCTACTTCGCCAAGCACCCGCCCCAGGTGCCCGACGAGGACACGGCGTACGCCATGCTGGACCGCATCACCGAACGCACCGGCGCGGCGGGGCTGGCGCGCTACGAGGTGTCGGCCTACGCGCGCCAAGGTCACCGCTGCTTCCACAACTGGAACTACTGGCAGTTTGGCGACTACCTCGGCATCGGGGCCGGCGCCCACGGCAAACTCAGCTTCGCCCACCGGGTGCTGCGCCAGGTGCGCTGGCGCGACCCGCAGCGCTACATGGCGCAGGCCCTGCAAGGCCAGCCCACGGCCAGCGAAGACGAGGTGCCCGCGCGCGACCTGCCGTTCGAATTCATGCTCAACGCCCTGCGCCTGCGCGACGGCTTCACCCTGGCCCAGTTCAGCGAACGCACCGGCCTGCCGATAAGCACCCTAGGGCCTGCTTTGCAGCAGGCCGAGCGCCAGGGTTGGATCGAGCGCGACTGGAATTCCGTGCGGCCGACCGAGCGCGGTTTCGACTTTTTGAGCGATTTGCAGGCCCTGTTCCTGCCGGACGAGGGCGCTTAACCACAGACACAGCGGGGTGCGGCATGTTTGCGATCTACGGCACATCGGGCCTCATGTACCGGGGGCCGGTGGAAGACCTGCGCAAGGTGGCCCCCGCGCTGCGCACCCCCCGGGTGCGGGCGCTGGCGGTGGGCCTCGACCGGCTGCTGGCCACGCCGACAGCGCCGGATGCCGAACCCGCCGCCGGTGTGCCGCCGCGGCCTGGGCCCCACGGCCAGGCCCAGGCGGTGCAGGCCTACGCCGCCGTGCAGCAGCCGCCCCAGCGCCGCCCCCTGACCCGGGTGGCCGACGTGATGAGCCCCGAGCCGGTGCTGGTGCCCGACAGCGCCACCGTGCAACAGGCTTGGGACCTGCTGGCCGCCCAGGGCGTGGGCCAGGTGCCGGTGGTCAACGCCCAGCGGCAACTGGTGGGGCTGCTCACCCGCGCCGAACTGATGCGCCCCGACCGCCTGCCGCAGTCGCTGGCCTCGGCGCTGGCGTGGCGCGCCTACACCGGGCAGCCGGTCACGGCGCTGATGCTCACCCCCGTGCCCAGCGTCTCGGCCGACACCGATTTGCGCCGGCTGGCGCTGCTGCTGCTGGAGACCGGCCTGCCCGGGGTGCCGGTGGTGGAGGACGCTGGCGTGGTGCAAGGCTTCGTCGCCCGCAGCGACATTCTCAAAGCCGTGGTGCACGACCCACCGCTGGACCTTTGGGCCGGTTGAAACCGGCGACAATAGCGGTTTCGGCCCCGTGTGGGCCTTAGCCCCTTTTGTTGCCCTGCCCGCCGTGAATTCCACCGACAAGCCCACGTCCAAGCCCGCCGACCTGCACCAGCTCGACGCCCTCACCGGCGGCGTCTTCACCGCCCCCACCTCGGGGGAGCGCGCCGCCCGCCTGCGCGAATGGTTGGCCAGCGAGCCCGGCCACGACGCCATGGCCGACGTGTACCGCGAACTCGCGCACCGCGACAAGGGCGCCGCCAAGGCGCTCAAGGAAAAGTTGGACGAACTCAAGCGCGCCAAGGCCCAGGACGCCATCGCCGAGGAATGGGCGGCCAAAGCCCAGGCCCTGCTGACGCAGCCGCGCCTGAACCTGGCCGATGCCATGGCCTGGCAACGCGACGCCGCCAAGGCCGGCGCGCCCCTGTCGCGCGAACCCCTGGCCGGCCTGAAGCTGGCCCTGGCCGAGCGCATGAAGGCGGTGGAAGACCTGCAGCACCGCGTGCAGGTGGAGCGCGAGACCGCCGTGCTGCTGGCCCAGCGCATCGAGGTGCTGTCCACCAAGCCCTGGGCCGAAGCCCTGGCCGCCCTCGACGCCCTGCGCGGCGACGTGACCGCCTGGCAGGCCCAGGCCCAGACCCTGGTGACCGACCCGGCCTGGGACAGCCTGGACCCCAAATTCCCGGCCCAGCTCGACACCTCGCGCCACCAGCTCAAGCTGGTGTGGGAGGCGTTTGACGCCGCCCTGGCCCTGGCCGTGGCCGCCGCGGCCGACGCCACCGCGCCCCTGCCCGCCGTACCGGTCTGGGCCGACGAACTGCGCGCCCTGCGCGGCGAAGTGGTGCCAGCCCCCGCCGCCGACCCGGCCGAACTGGCCGCCCGCCAGCACCAGGCGACCCAGGCCGTGACCGCCGCCCTGGAGGCCCTGACCCGCGAAATCGCCGAAGGCCACACCAAGACCGCCCCCAAGGCCGCGGCCGAGCTGCGCCAGGTGCTCAAGGACCACGGCCGCCACATCGCCCCCGAACTCGAAACCCAGGTCCAGGCCGCCCTGGCCCAGGCCGGGGAGCTGGAGGGTTGGCAGCGCTGGCGCGCCGACCAACTGCGCGAGGAACTGCTGGCCAAGGCCGTCGCCCTGACCCAGGCCCCCGAAGGCCAGCGCCCCGGCGGCCGCAAGATCCAGGAAGCCCTGCGCACCCTGCGCGAACAGTGGAAAGCCACCGACCAGGGCGGCGTGCCCAACCACGCGCTGTGGAAAAAGTTCGATGAGGCCTGCAACCAGGCGCACAAGCTGGTCGAGGCCTGGCTGGGCAAGCTCAAGGAACAGAACGAGGCCAACCGCGGCCAGCGTCTGGCCCTGATCGCCGAGGTGCAGGCCTGGACCGCGGCGCACGCCGAGCACGACGACTGGCGCGCCCAGTCGCGCGACCTGCACGCCTTTGCCGACCGCTGGCGCCAATCCGGCCATCTCAGCGAAAAGCTGTTTGCCGAACTCCAGCCCCAGTGGAAAGCCGCCATGGGCGCCGCCCACGCGCCGCTGGAGGCGGCCCAGGCCGCCAGCCAGGCCCGCCGCCAGGCCCTGATCGAAGAAGCCCAGGCCTTGGGGGCGGCCCAGCCGCTGCGCATCGACGCCGTCAAGGCGCTGCAGCAGCGCTGGCAGCAGGAGGCCCACCGGGTGCCGCTGGACCGGCGCCAGGAACAGAAACTGTGGGAGGCCTTCCGCCAACCCATCGACGAGGCCTTTGCCCGCAAATCCACCGAGCGTGAAAAGGCCAGCGGCGCCGTGAGCGCCCACGACCAGGCCGTGCTGGCCGCAGCCAAGGCGCTGGAAGCCGCCAACGCCAGTGGCGATGCACAGCAGATCCGGGCCGCGGTGGAGGCCTTGCAACAGGTGTCCCGCGGCCAGGCGCTCGCCGACGCGGCGCCCACCCCGGCCCCTGCCGCCGAGCCTCCGGCCGAAGCCGCGCCCGCCGACGCCACCTTGGCCGCCGAAGCCGCCGCTGACACCCCCGTACCGGCCCCAGCGCCCTTGGCCCCCGCCGCCCCGGCGCGCAAGCTGGTGGCGATGCGTGGCGACGACCGCCCGGGCATGACCAAGGCCGTGCCCGCCGCCCAGCGCGCCGGCGGCCGTGACGGCCGACCCGGCGACCGGCGCGACGCCCGGCCGAGCCGCGAACCCCGCGCCGGCTTCGGTGATCGCCCCGGTTTCGAGCCGCGCGGCCCGCGTCTGGGCGACGCCGCCTTCCGCGCCCAGCGCCAGGCGCTGGAGCAGGCCGAGCTGGCCCTGAAAAAGCTGGCCGCCCAGGCGCACGGCGAAGCGCTCACGCAACTGCTGTCGGCCTGGCAGCAGCGCAGCCCCGACGCCGTGCCCGCGGCCCAGACGCTGGGTGGCCGCACCGCTGCCGCCGGGCGCGCCGCCTGGGTGCAGGCCCTGGCCCAACCCGCTGCACCGGCCGACCGGGCCGCGCACAGCCTGTTGCGCCTGGAAATGGCCGCCGAGGTGCCGACCCCGGCCGATCAGCTCGACGCGCGCCGCGCCCTGCAGCTGCAGTTGCTGACGCGCCGCCACGACCCGGCCCCGGCCGAGACCTGGGTGAAGGACACCGCCCAGGTGCTGGCCAGCGCCCACGACGAGGCGGTTGCGCGGCGCGTGCAGGCCGCGCTCAAGGTGTTGCTGCGCCGTTGACCGCTGGGTGCCTGAAGAAGGCGTCGAACAGCGGCAACAGCTCGGGAAACGCCTCGCCCAGGCGGGGGCGGTTCACAAAATAGGCTTCGCAGGCCACCGCAAAAAACTCCACCGGCGACTCGGCCCCGTAGGCGTCCAGCCAGGGCCGGGGGGCGCCAAACCGCTCGGCCAGTTCCACCGCTTGGCGGTGCCGGGCGTGGGCCGCGTACAGGGTGTCGCGCCAATGCCGGCGCGCCTGGGCCGGCGCCAGTCCCAGAAAGCCCGGCGGCAGGCGCGGGCAGCCGTCGGCCGCCTCGTCGTGGCGCTTGTGGCGCAGGTCCAGTTGGTGCACAAACTCGTGGATCACCAGGTTGTGGCCGGCCTGGCTGGCCCCGGGCTGGCCGCGCGCGTGCGTCCAGGTAAGCATCACCGGGCCGCCGTGCATGGCCTCGCCGGCCAGGGCTTCGGTGTAGTGGTGCACCACGCCGGCGGCGTCGGTCACGGTGCGGCGGGCCAGCACCTCGTCGGGGTGGACGACGATGCCGACGAAGTCCCCGTACCACTTCAGGCCGGGCAGGCCCCAGTGCAGCAGCGGCAGGCAGGCCTGGGCGGCCACCGCCAGGGCCAGGGCGTCGGTGATGCGCAGGCCCTGGGCGCCGTGGAATTCCTTGCGCGCCAGAAAATGCTGGCACAGGCGGCGCAGCGTTTCGCGTTCGGCTTCGGTCAGTGCGGCCAGAAAGGGGTATTGCCTCCAGACGTGGTGCCACAGACCGTCGGGAATGGGCGGGGGCGGCCCCCAGCGCCGCAGCAGGGCGCGCCACCAGGCCTGGCGTTGCCAGCGGCGGCGCCAGCGGGGCCACCAACGGTTCAGGGGCGTGCCGGGGGGCATGGCGCGGGCCGTCCGGTCGGTCGGGTGGGGTGGGGCGGCGGGCTCACACCGGCCAGGGTCGGCGTTCCCAGTGGCCGTCGGCGTGCAGGCACAGGGCCCCGCCGCGCGGCGGTTCGGCGGCCGCGTCCCAGTCGCTCAGCACCAGGCGGCGCAGGCCGTCGCCCAGGTCGTGTTCGCCCGGGCGGTGGGTGTGCCCGTGCACCAGCACGCGGGCGCCGGTGCGGCGCAGCCAGTTGCGGGCGGTGTCGCGGTCCACGTCGGCGTAGCCGGCAAACACGTCGGTCGGGGAGGCGGCCCGGCCCTGGGCCTTGCGCGCTTCGCTGTCCTGGCGCAGACCGCGGGCCACCTGTTCGCGGGTGTCCAGGGGCTGGGCCAGGAAGGCGGTTTGCCAGGCGGCGGTGCGCACCTGGGCGCGGAAGCGCTGGTAGGCGTGGTCGTCCAGGCACCAGGCGTCGCCGTGGCTGAGCAGCAGGCGCTGGCCGGGCCAGTCCAGCACGCAGGGGTCGGGCAGGGGGTGGGTGCCGGTGTGGCGGTGAAAGGCTTCGCCCAGCAGAAAGTCGCGGTTGCCGTGCATCACGTACACCGGGCGCTGGGCGGCGCAGGCGCGCAGGGCGTCGGCGCAGGTCCGGGCAAACGCCCGCTCCGGGTGGGCGGGCCCGGCCGCGTCCAGCGCGTCGTCGCCCACCCAGACCTCGAACAGGTCGCCCAGAATGAACAGCGCGTCGAACTCGGCCGCCGCCAGGTAGCGCTGCCAGGCCAGGGCGGTGCCCGGCTCGGCCGCGTGCAGGTGCAGGTCCGAGATGAAGTCCACCCGGCGCCAGCCGGGGGCCACTTCGACGCGCGCGGTGCTCAGAGCGCGACCGCCTTTTCAATCACCACGTCGGTCACCGGCACGTCGTCGTGGTAGCCCTTGCGGCCGGTTTTCACGCTGCGCAGGGCGTCCACCACCTCGGTGCCGGCCACCACCTTGCCGAACACGGCATAGCCCCAGCCCTGCAGGGACGGCGCGGTGTGGTTCAGAAAGCCGTTGTCGGCCACGTTGATGAAGAACTGTGCGGTGGCGGAGTGGGGCGCCTGGGTGCGCGCCATGGCCACGGTGTACTTGTTGTTCTTCAGGCCGTTGTTGGCCTCGTTCTCGATCTCGGCGCCGGTGGGCTTTTGCTTCATGCCGGGCTCAAAGCCGCCGCCCTGGATCATGAAGCCGTCGATGATGCGGTGGAAGATGGTGTTGTTGTAGTGGCCGCTGTTCACGTAGGCCAGGAAGTTGGCGGTGGACTTGGGCGCTTTGTCGGCGTCCAGTTCCAGGGTGATGACGCCGTGACCGGCGATGTGCAGTTCGACTTGGGGGTGGGCCATGTTTATTTCTCCAATGTGGCTTTGAGGATGGTGACGGGGGTGGTGGGCACGTCCTGGTGCCCGCCGCGGCTGCCGGTGGGCACCGCGCGGATTTTGTCGACCACGTCCATGCCGGCGACGACCTTGCCGAACACCGCGTAACCGTGGCCGTCGCGCGCGTTGGCCGCGTCCAGGAACTCGTTGTCCTTCACGTTGATGAAGAACTGCGCGGTGGCCGAGTTCGGGGCCATGGTGCGGGCCATGGCCACGGTGCCGCGCAGGTTGCGCAGACCGTTCTTGGACTCCAGCGGGATCGGGGCCTGGGTGGGTTTTTGCACCAGGTCGGGGGTGAAGCCGCCGCCCTGCACCATGAAGTTGGGGATGACGCGGTGGAACACCGTGCCGTCGTAGTGCCCGGTCTGGACGTAGGCGATGAAGTTGGCGACGGTGCGGGGCGCCTGTTCGGCGGCCAGTTCCAGCACCACCGGCCCCAGGCTGGTGTCGAGTTTGACGCGGGGGGCGGTCTGGGCGTGGGCGCTGGCGTGGGCAACCAGCAGGATCGCGGCGAGGGTGGGCAGCAAATGGCGGCGTTGCATGGCGGGGTCCGTAAGGGTCAGCGGGGCGCGGGCGGGGCCAGCAGGGCGTCCAGCGCCTGCAGGCGGGTGTGTACGTTGGCGGTGGGGCTCAGGCGCAGGCTCTGGCGGTAGGCCTGGCTGGCCAGCCGCAGGTACACGTCGCCCAGGTTCTGGTAGGCGGTGGTGTAGTCGGGGTTGAGCTGCAGCGCGGTTTCGAGGGCGGCCCGGGCCTGGTCCAGCCGGCCGGCGCCGGCGTGCAGCACCGCCAGGTTGTTGTGCGGTTCGGGCAGCTCCGGGTAGTCGCGCACCAGCTCGGTGAAGGTGGTGTAAGCCGCCTCGGTGTCGCCCAGGCGGGTCTGCGCCATGCCCTTCAGGAAGCGCACCTGCGGGTCTTTCGGGCGTTGCGCCAGCCAGGCGTCGGCGCGTTCGATGGCTTGGGCGGGCTGGTCGGCGCGTATCAGGCGCTGCAACTCGTCGTAGGGCGCGTCCTGCGCATGGGCGGAGGCCACGGCGCCCCAGGCGGTGGCGGCCAGCAGCAGGACCGCCGCGGCACGGCCCAGGGTGGCGGTGGGCCGGCGCCACAGGGCGGGGCGCAGGGACGGGGCAGAGGGGGGGCGCAAAAGCGTCATGGCAGCTCGCAAAAAGGGCGTGGCGGGCGGGGGCGGGGCACGAGCGTGCACAATACGCGTCCTTCGCGACCGGCCACGGCCCGCGACAACACGCCGGGCAACGGCGCCGATATACTGAAAAGATTGTATCTGAGGGGTCTTTCACCCCCAGCTCCCCATGACTTTGCGCATTTACAACTCCCTCACGCGCCGCGTGGACGCGTTCACGCCCCTGCAGCCCGGCCACGTCCGCATGTACGTGTGCGGCATGACGGTCTACGACCTGTGCCACCTGGGCCACGCGCGTTCCATGGTCGCGTTCGACGTGGTGCAGCGCTGGCTCAAGGCCAGCGGCTACCGCGTCACCTACGTGCGCAACGTCACCGACATCGACGACAAGATCATCGCCCGCGCCCTCCACAACGGCGAAACCATCCGTTCCCTGACCGACCGCATGGTGGACGCGCTGCACCAGGACGCCGACGCGCTCAAGATCGAGCGCCCCACCTTCGAGCCGCGCGCCATGGACTACGTGCCGCAGATGCTCAGCCTGATCGGCCAGCTGGAGCGCAAGGGCCTGGCCTACCGCAGCCCCAACGGCGACGTGAACTACGCCGTGCGCCAGTTCGCCGGCTACGGCAAGCTGTCGGGCAAGAGCCTGGACGACCTGCGCGCCGGCGAGCGCGTGGCGGTGGACGACGGCAAGCAGGACCCGCTGGACTTCGTGCTGTGGAAAGCCGCCAAGGCCAGCGAGCCCGACGAGGCCAAGTGGGACGGCCCCTACGGCCTGGGCCGCCCGGGCTGGCACATCGAGTGCTCGGCCATGAGCTGTGAGATGCTGGGCGAGAGCTTCGACATCCACGGCGGCGGCGCCGACCTGCAGTTCCCGCACCACGAAAACGAGATCGCCCAGAGCGAAGGCGCCACCGGCCAGCCGCTGGCCACGGTGTGGATGCACAACGGTTTTGTGCGGGTGGACAACGAAAAGATGTCCAAGAGCCTGGGCAACTTCTTCACCATCCGCGAGGTGCTGGCCAAGTACGACGCCGAAACCGTGCGCTTCTTCATTTTGCGTGCGCACTACCGCAGCCCCTTGAACTACAGCGACGCCCACCTGGACGACGCCAAGGCCGCCTTGAAGCGCCTGTACACCGCGCTGGACGCCGTGTCCGCCGCCGAGGTGGCCATCGACTGGACCGAACCGCACGCTGTGCGCTTCCAGGCCGCGATGGACGAGGACTTTGGCACGCCCGAAGCCGTGGCCGTGCTGTTCGAGCTGGCCGGCGAGGTCAACCGCGGCCGCTCGCCCGCGAAGGCCGGTCTGCTCAAGGCCTTGGGCGCCACCCTGGGCCTGCTGCAGGAAGAGCCCAAGGCCTTCCTCCAAGGCGGCAGTGCCACGGGTGGGCTGGACGAAGCCGCCATCCAGGCCCAGATCGACGCCCGCGCCGCCGCCAAGGCCGCCAAGAACTGGGCCGAGGCCGACGCCATCCGCAAAGCCTTGCTCGAACAGGGCGTGGTGCTGAAGGACAGCCCCGCCGGCACCACCTGGGAACGGGCCTGAGCCACATGGCCGCCGCCTACACCGCGCAGCGCCCCGCCTACTGGGACGCCGCCTGCGAACACCTGATGCAGCGCGACCGCGTGCTGAACAAACTCATCCCGCAGTTTCCCAACGTCTGCCTGGAGTCGCGCGGCGACCCCTTCACCACCCTGGCGCGCAGCGTCATCGGCCAGCAGATCTCGGTCAAGGCCGCACAAGCGGTGTGGGACCGTTTTTCCGCCCTCATGCCCGCCATGGAGCCCACCCACCTGCTGCGCCTGAAAGTGGACGACATGCGCGCCGCCGGCCTGAGCGCCCGCAAGGTAGAGTACCTGGTGGACCTGGCGCTGCACTTCGACAACGGCGTGCTGCAGCCCGACGCCTGGCAGGCCATGGACGACGAGGCCATCATCAAGCAGCTGGTCGCCATCCGTGGCATCGGCCGCTGGACGGCCGAAATGTTCCTGATTTTTTACCTCATGCGCCCCAACGTGCTGCCACTCGATGACGTGGGCCTGATCCGCGGCATCAGCCAGGGCTACTTCTCGGGCGACCCGGTCAGCCGCAGCGAAGCGCGCGAGGTCGCCGCCGCCTGGGCCCCGTACTGCAGCGTGGCGACTTGGTATATTTGGCGGTCGTTGGACCCGGTACCGGTGGCGTACTGACCTGAACCAGACCACAGGAGTTTTACCTTGGCCAAAAAGAATTTTCTGGACTTTGAACAGCCCATCGCGGAGCTGGAAACCAAGATCGAGGAACTGCGTTACGTGCAGTCCGAGTCGGCGGTGGACATTTCCGACGAGATCGACCAGCTGAGCAAGAAAAGCCAGCAGCTCACCAAAGACATCTACAGCAACCTCACCCCGTGGCAGGTCACCAAGATCGCCCGCCACGCCGACCGGCCCTATACGCTGGACTACGTCCACGAAATCTTCACCCATTTCGTCGAGCTGCACGGCGACCGCCATTTTTCCGACGACCTGAGCATCGTCGGCGGCCTGGCCCGCTTCAACGGCCAGCCCTGCATGGTGCTGGGCCAGCAAAAGGGCCGCGACACCAAAGAGCGCACCCTGCGCAACTTCGGCATGACCCGCCCCGAGGGCTACCGCAAGGCCCTGCGCCTGATGAAGCTGGCCGAAAAATTCAAGCTGCCGGTGTTCACCTTCGTGGACACGCCCGGCGCCTACCCCGGCATCGACGCCGAGGAGCGTGGCCAGTCCGAAGCCATCGGCCGCAACATCTTCGAGATGGCGCAGCTGGAGGTGCCCATCATTTCCACCATCATTGGCGAAGGCGGCTCGGGCGGCGCGCTGGCCATTTCGGTGGCCGACCAGGTGCTGATGCTGCAGTACTCGGTCTACTCCGTCATCAGCCCCGAAGGCTGCGCCTCCATCCTCTGGAAAACCAGCGACCGCGCCAGCGACGCGGCCGAGGCGCTGGGCATCACCGCGCACCGCCTGAAGGCGCTGGGCTTGGTGGACAAGATCGTCAACGAGCCGGTGGGCGGCGCCCACCGCGACCACAAGCAGATGGCGGCCCACCTCAAGCGCGCCCTGAACGACGCCTACCGCCAGGTGGCCGACCTCAAGGTCAAAGAGCTGATCGAGCGCCGCCACGAGCGCCTGAACGGCTACGGCCGCTTCACCGACACCAAGGCCGACGCCCGCCGCGGCTGAGCGCCACACCCCGGGGACACGGCGTGCGCACCGCCCAGCCGGCCGCACCGGCCCCCCTGGGCGTGGCCGAAGTGGCGTTGCGTGCCTGGTGGCAGCGCCACGGCTTGGGCGTTCCTAGTGCCCCCGCCACCGTCCCCTCACCCGGTATGCCCGACGCGGCCCTGCCCTGGGCCGTGGCCTACAGCGGCGGGGCCGACTCCACCGCCCTGTTGCACGCGGCCCAGGCCCTGTGGCCGGGGCGGGTGCAGGCCTTCCACGTGCACCACGGTCTGCAGGCCGCGGCCGATGGCTTCGTGGTCCACGCCGAACACACCTGTGCTGCCCTGGGCGTGCCGCTGCGTGTGGCACGGGTGCAGGCCGGCCACGCGCCCGGCCAAAGCCCGGAAGACGCGGCCCGCCAGGCCCGCTACGACACCCTGGCCGCCCTGGCCCGCACCCATGGCGCCGCCTGGGTGCTGCTGGGCCAGCACGCCCAGGACCAGGTCGAAACCGTGCTGCTGGCCCTGACCCGGGGCGCGGGCCTGCCCGGGTTGGCCGGCATGCCGGAGGTCATGGTTCGCCACGGCGTGCGCTTTGGCCGGCCCCTGCTGTCGGTCGATGGCGCGGCCCTGCGCGCCGCCTTGCAGGCGCGCGGCCTGCCTTGCGTGACCGACCCCAGCAACGCCGACGAGCGCTACACCCGCAACCGGCTGCGCGCCCAGGTGCTGCCGGCGCTGCAGGCCGCCTTCCCCGGCAGCCTGGATACCTTCGCCCGCAGCGCCCGCCTGGCCGCCCAGGCCCAGCGCCTGCTGGACGAGGTGGCCGCCCAAGACCTGCTGGCCGTGGGCGAACCGCCCGCGCTGCGGCCCTTGCAGGC
>NZ_JAAQQT010000515.1:0-24374 GCF_011742065.1 Aquabacterium sp. A08 | reverse complement strand
AGCGCAATGGCCAGGTAACCCACCGCCATGATGGGGACGAGGAATTCGGCCACGTTGGCGATGCGGCGCACGCCGCCGAACACAATGGCCGCGACGATGAGCGCCAGCACGATGCCCGAGGCCAGCACCGGGATGCCGAACGCGTCGTTCACCGAGGTGGCGACCGAGTAGGACTGCAGCGCGTTGAAGCCAAAGCCGAAGGTGACCAGCAGCAGCACCGAGTACACCGCGGCCAGCCACTTCCACCGCGCGCCCATGCCGCGCACGATGTAGTGCGCCGGGCCACCGCGGTAGGTGCCGTCGGGTTGCGCCTGCTTGTAGGCCTGCGCCAGCGTGCATTCAAAGTAGCTGGTGGCCATGCCGATCAGGCCCACCACCCACATCCAGAAAATGGCGCCCGGCCCGCCCAGGGTGATGGCCACCGCCACGCCGGCGATGTTGCCACCGCCCACGCGGCCGGCGACCGACAGCATCAGCGCCTGAAACGAGGACAGGTGGCCGTGCTTGTCGCGGGCAAAGGCCTGGTTGGCGCCCAGGATGCGGAACATGCGCCCGAAATAGCGGAACTGCACAAAGCGCGAGCCTAGGGTGAACCACAGGCCCAGGCCAATGAGGACGACGATGAGGACTTTGCCCCACAGCAGGTCGTTGAGCAGGTCAAGCATGGTGGGTGCCTCCGGGCGGGGTGGTGGGGTGGAACATGGTCGGGGTCTCCGGGTCGGTGGTCGGCGCCACCGTGGGGGTTGAAGTGGGGCGATTTCATCAAAACCGGCGCGCCGCCGGGAGTTGCCCGTTTGGCGCAAACCGGTGCACACTGGCGCACCCGGTGCGCCACACTGCGCCAACCCCCAGCCCCGCCCATGCCCACCGACTTTGCCCACAACCTGCGCCTGCTTTGCGGTTTTTACAAATCCATCGCCGAGGTGTGCCGCCGCGTCGGCATCAACCGGCCGCAGTTCAACCGCTACCTGTCCGGCCGCTACCGACCGGGCGGGCACACGCTGCGCCGGCTGTGCGCCTTTTTTGGGGTGGAGGAACACGAAATCCTGCTGCCGCACGCGCAGTTCGAGCGGCTGGTGCAACGGCGCCCGCCACCGGCCGAAGAGCGCCCAGCCCCCGCCGACAGCGGCCCCGCCGGCCCGCACCTGGCGCACCTGCGCACGCTGGGCGCCGGCCCGGGGCTAGACCGTTTTCTGGGCAGCTACCTGGAAACCTACCTGTCCATGGCCTGCCCGGGCAAGGTGCTGCGCACCCTGGTGACCCTGCGCCGCGAGGGCGACGGCGTGTACTACCAACGCACCGAACGCTTCCCCGACGACAGCCTGGGCCAAACCTTCCACGGCGTCTACCTGGGGACGGTGCACCTGCTGACCGACCGCATTTTTTTGAACGACTACGAAACCCTGACCGGGCTGGAGATGACGCAGACCATCCTGTTTCCGTCGTTCAAGAACCGGGTGTCGCGGCTGAACGGGCTGCGCCTGGGCGTGTCGGGCAGCGAAGAACGCATGCCCTGCTGCGCCCGGGTGGTGTACGAGTACCTGGGCCCGCGCGTCGGCGCCCGCCGCGCGCTGCGCCTGTGCGGCCTGTTCGACGTGGAGGACCCGCGCATCGACGCGGCCACCCGCCGCGCCATCACCAACGACATGGCGCCCAGCGAATGGCACTTCCGCGCGCGGTTCTGAAACCCCCGTGGGCCCCGGGCTTGCGCGATAATGGAAGTTTGCCCCGGACACCTGCGCCCGCACCATGACCTCTGCCCTGCACACCTCCGCCCTGACCTCTCTGCCGCTGCTGGCGCGCGGCAAGGTGCGCGACAACTACGCCGTGGGCGACGACCGCATCCTGATGGTGGCGTCGGACCGCATCAGCGCGTTCGACGTGATCATGGGCGAGCCCATTCCCGGCAAGGGCGAGCTGCTGACGCGCCTGAGCCTGTTCTGGTTCGACCTGCTCGGGCCCAAGGGCCAGAACATCTGCCCCATCCACCTGACCGGCGACGACCCCGAAAGCGTGGTGAGCGACGCGGAAAAACCGCTGGTGCGCGGCCGCAGCATGCTGGTCAAGCGCCTCAAACCCATTCCGGTGGAAGCCGTGGTGCGCGGCTACCTGGCCGGCAGCGGCTGGAAGGAATACCAGGACAGCCGCAGCGTCTGCGGCGTGCCCCTGCCCGAAGGCCTGAACAACGCCAGCAAGCTGCCCGCGCCCATTTACACCCCGGCGGCCAAGGCCGAGGTGGGCGAGCACGACGAGAACATCACCTACGAACAGACGGTGGCCATGATCGGCCCCGAGTTGGCCGCGCAGATCCGCGACACGTCCATCCGCCTGTACCAGGCGGCGGCCGAATTTGCCCTGACCAAGGGCATCATCATCGCCGACACCAAGTTCGAGTTCGGGCTGGACCGCGACGGCACCCTGGTGCTGATGGACGAGGTGCTGACGCCCGACAGCTCGCGCTACTGGCCGGCCGACCGCTACCAGGAAGGCCGCAACCCGCCCAGCTACGACAAGCAGTTCCTGCGCGACTGGCTGGAAACCGCCCAGGTGGACGGCCGCCTGTGGAACAAGACCGCGCCGGCCCCGCGCCTGCCGCGCGAGGTGATCGAGCAGACCGCCGCCAAGTACCAGGAAGCGCTCCAGCGCATGCTGGGCTGAACCCCTAAAATCGGGCCATGCCACTGACCGCCACCCGCCGCCGACTCACCACATGGCTTGCCCTGTGGCTGGTGGTGTGGGGCGCGTTGCTGCCCACCCTGTCGCAGGCCGCGCTGCGGCTGCACGACGGGGCCGAGCGCATCGAGGTCTGCACCAGCACCGGCATGGTCTGGGTCCAGCTGGACCCGGCGCCGACCGCCGCGCACGACGACGGCGCACCGTCCACCGACACCGTGGGCATGGCCTGCCCCTGGTGCCTGAGCCCGCACCACGGCCCGGCGCTGCCGCCGGCGCCCACGGCGCAGGTGCATGAGCCGGTCGCCTTCCGCGACCATCCCCCCAGCTATTGGCAAGCGGCGCACACCGACCACGTCTGGTGCAGCGCCCACGCCCGCGCCCCGCCGACCCTGACCTGAACCCCCCCACCGCGGCTGTGGGCCCCTGCACGTGGCCCACGGCGTTTGGTGCGAATGCCGCCCCCCGGCGTTCGCGGATTTCAGGATCAGATCATGTCGTCGATTTCATGGGCATTGCCCGCGGCCCCCAGCTGGGGCGCCGGGCCCCGAACGTCCCCCCCTCCCACCCAAGCCCTCGCCCAGGGGGCCGTGCTGTTCCACAGCCAGGGCAGCGGCTGGCGCCTGGTGTCTGGCTGCCTGCGGCTGGACCGCACCGTGGGCGCCACCCGCCAGCTGGTGCAGTTGGCACTGCCCGGTGACTGGGTGGGGCTGGAGGCCCTGTGCGGCGAAGGCTACCGCCTGCAGGCCCAGGCCCTGACCCCCTGCACCGTGGAGGCGCTGGACCCCGACAGCGTCCACACCTGGACCTGGGCCAAAGCCTGGCTGCAACAACAACACCGCCACGTGCAGATGACCCAGTTGCGCACCGGCAAGGTGGCCTCGCGCCTGGCCCACCTGCTGGAACTGCTGGCCCTGCCCTGCGCGGCCCACGACGGGCACGCGACCACCGACCCCGACGCGCTGCGCCCGCCACTGCCCCCGCTGCGCGTGCTGGCCGAGGTGGTGGACGCCCAGCCCGAAACCGTCTGCCGCGCCCTGTCAAAACTGTGGCCCCACACCGCGCGCGGCCGCGCCAGCGCGCCCTGATTCCCCCGTGTTTACACCCCTTTTCAACCCCCTGGAGATGACCATGAAACCCTTGTTCCTGTCTGCCATTCTGGCCCTGACCAGCGCCGCCTGGGCGCAAACCCCCGTGCAGGTGGAAGAAGCCTGGGTGCGCGGCACCGTGGCCCAACAGAAAGCCACCGGCGCCTTCATGCGCCTGACCGCCCAGCAGAACGCGCGGCTGGTGGCGGCCGAATCGCCCGTGGCCGGCGTGGTGGAAATCCACGAAATGGCCATGGACAACAACGTCATGAAAATGCGCGCCGTGCCCGGCCTGGACCTGGCCGCCGGCCGCCCGGTGGAGCTGAAACCCGGCGGCTACCACGTGATGCTGATGGACCTGAAACAGCCGGTGAAGGCCGGCGACCGCGTGCCGCTGACGCTGGTGTTTGAAGACGCCACCAAGCAGCGTTTCACCCAGACCGTGGACGCGCCAGTGAAAGCGCTGTCGGCCAGCGGTGCCCCGGCGGCCCCGATGGGGCATGGGACGCACAAGCACTGAACGCCGCCGCCCGCCCGGGCGGCTGGCACTCAGCGCGGAGGCGCGGCCTGTTCGTCGGCGCTGGGGGTCAACTTGATGCCCATGCGCTCGGCACGCTTGGCCCAGAGTTGGCGTGCCAGCTTTTGCATGTCATCGACCTTGTCGCCTTCGTCCAGAATCTCGATGCCCAGCAGGGTTTCGACGACGTCTTCCAGGGTGACCAGGCCTTTGGTCTCTCCGTACTCGCCCACCACCAGGGCGATGTGTTGGCGCTGCTCCAGCAAGGTCTCCATCAAACGGGACAGGGGAGTGCTGGCGATGACGGCCACGATGTCGCGGCGGAAGTCGGTGATCGGGCGGTCGCCTTGCCCCAGGCTTTTGGCCACCAGCAGGTCTTCCCGGAGGACAAACCCCGCGACACTGTCCAGGTCGTGGCCATAGATGGGCAAGCGGGAAAAGTGCGCCCTGGCCGGGTCGGACAGGGCCTGTTCGACCGTGAGGTCCTTGGGCAGGGCCGACATGACGATGCGGGGCGTCATCACCGTGCTGGCCTCGACCGACTTGAACAGAAACAGGTTGCGGATGATCTTGGACTCGCGGTCGTTGATCAAGCCCTCTTCCTGACCGATACCGGCCATCGCCACAAACTCGTCGCGGCTGAACTGGTGAAGCTTTTGCCCGCCCGAAATCAGCTTGGTGAGCTTTTCGGAAACCACGATGAGCGGGTACATGCTGCGGATGAGCAGGTTGACGTAAAGCCCGGTGACGCCGGCCAGTTGGCGCCAATACACCGCCCCCAGGGTCTTGGGCACGATCTCGGACAAGAACAGGATGAGCAAGGTCATCACCGCCGAGAACACGCCGAACCAGACCTCGCCAAAGACGGCGGTGGCCTTGGAGCCGGCCCCGATGGCGCCCACGGTGTGCGCAATGGTGTTGACGGTGAGGATGGCGGCCAGGGACTGGTCGATCTTGTCCTCTTTGAGGCGGCGCAGTTGCTCGGCCTTTTTCGGGTCGGTCTGCTTCAGGCCCGCGATGTAGGAGGGGGTGATGCTGAGCAGGGTGGCTTCGGCCACCGAGCACAGAAAGGAAAACAACAGCGCCAGGACGACGTAGAGCAGCAACAGAAAGGCGTCGCCACCGATGGCGGTGCTGGGGGTGAGAAGGTCTAGGGTGTCGGAGAGACGACTGGAAGGGTCCATGGGGGGTGGCACGGCCGTTTGTTGAAAGCGGCCACGCCTTGGTTGAGATGCCGGGGATGTTAGCGCAGCCTCGCCGCTCGGCGCCATGGTACGGGTTTCAGCGGCAGCGATCCAGGTCGATCTGGCCGCTGAGTTTCAGACCCGGGGGCGGCTGGTAGTCGGCCACCACCGCGAGGCGGCGGCCGTCAGCGGCCAGGGCCGCGAGGGCGGCCACGATGGCGCGCTCGGACGGGCGGTCCAGCGCCATGAAGGGCTGGTCGAACAACAGCGCGTCGGCGCCGCTGGCCAGGGTCGCGGCCATGCCCACCTTGCGCCGCGAGCCGGTGGACAGCATGTACAGCGACTTGTCCAGGTGGGGCGTCAGGTCCAGTTCGGGCAGCAGCCGGGCCAGGGCCGCGGCGTCGCCTCCGTCAAAGGGTTGCAGGGCCTGCGCCAGGGCGTCGCGCACGGTCAGGCGGTCGTCTTGCGGCTGGGCCGGGTCCATCCAGGCGACGCGCGGGGCGGCGTCGGCCAGGGACGCCAACCGGCCCTCGCTGGGGGCACAGGCGCCGGCCAGCAGGCGCAGCAGCGTGGTTTTGCCGCTGCCTTCGTCGCCCCCCACCCAGGTCACCCCGGGCGCCAGGGTCGCGTCCAGCCCGGCCGGCCACAGTTCGCGCGTGCCGACGCGGCAGCGCACGCCGGCCAACCGCCAACCCAGTGCCGCCATGGTCAGTTCAGCGCCATGCTGAGCTTGCGGCGGTACTTGGACACCAGTTCCGCCTGCGGGTCTTCCTGCACGGCGGCCTTGCCCGCCAGTTCGATGCCCCCGGCGCTCTTGCCCACGCTGGCCGGGTCGGCCTTGGGTTTGGGCGGGGTCAACAGCTCCAGCAGGGCCACGTAGGTCTTGCGCGGCGCCTCCTCGGCCCAGGCCTTGTCGCGCATCACGATTTCCAGCAGCTCTTCCATCGCCGCCTCCCAATCGCCCTGGGCGATGAGCACGCGGCTCTTGGCGAAGCGGGTGTCGAAGTCGCGCTTGTTCTGGCCGATCAGCTCGTCGAACTGTTCCAGGGCCCACTGGCCGCGCGCGTCGTTGGCGACAAATTCCAGGGCGTTGAGCCACTGCGCCAGCGCCTCGAAGCGCAGCTGCACCGGGATCTGGGCCAGCGCGGGGGCCAGGGCGGCGGCGGCTTCGCCGAGCTGGCCGTGGCCGATGAGGTGCTTGACGTAGTCGAAGCGCAGGTCGTTGTCGCCGGGGTTGTGCGCCAGGGCGTTGGCCAGTTGCTCCAGGGGCGACAGGGCGGGCTGGCCGTCGTCGGCCGCTGCCTCAGGGGCCGGCTCGGCGGCGTCGGGCCAGGCGGCGTCTTCGGGCGGCAGGTGCTTGTCGAGGAAGGCCTTGACCTGGCCTTCGGGCAGCGCGCCCATGAAGCCGTCCACCGGCTGGCCGTTCACCATGAGCACGCAGGTGGGGATGCTGCGGATGCCGAAGGCGGCGGCCAATTGCTGCTCTTCGTCGGAGTTGATCTTGACCAGCTTGAAGCGACCACCATAGGCGGCTTCGACCTTTTCCAGCACCGGGCCCAGCGATTTGCAGGGCCCGCACCAGGGCGCCCAGAAGTCCACCAGCACCGGCAGGGTTTGGGAAGCCTCGATGACTTCGGTTTCGAAATTGGCGAGGGTCACGTCGATCATGGCGGGGCGGTGTCCGGTGGGGGTGAGGGGGTCTGGCAAGGTGCGCTGGCTACACGTGGGGGCAAAACGTAAAATCCCAACTTTCATGGAGCGGTGATGAGCGCAGACATCCAGGTCGGCGTGGTGATGGGGTCCAGCAGCGACTGGGACACCATGCAGCACGCGGTGCAGATTTTCCAACAGTTTGGCGTGGCGCACGAAGCCCGGGTGGTTTCGGCCCACCGCATGCCGGACGACATGTTCGCCTACGCGGAAAGCGCGGGCCCGCGCGGGCTGCGCGCCATCGTGGCGGGGGCCGGCGGTGCGGCGCATTTGCCGGGCATGCTGGCGTCCAAGACCACGGTGCCGGTGCTGGGCGTGCCGGTGCAGACCAAGGCGCTGTCGGGCGTGGATTCGTTGCACAGCATCGTGCAGATGCCCAAGGGCGTGCCGGTGGCGACCTTCGCCATCGGGCCGGCGGGCGCGGCCAACGCGGCGCTGTTCGCGGTGGCCATGTTGGCGCACGACCACCCGGAGCTGCTGCAAAAACTGGAAGCCTTCCGCACCTCGCAGACCGCGGCCGCCCGCGCCATGGTGGTGCCGCCGCAGGAGGCGCCATGAGCCGCAAACCCGTGTTGCCCGGCCAGGTGATGCCCAGCGGCCAGCTGGCCACCCTGGGCGTGATGGGCGGCGGCCAGCTGGGCCGCATGTTCGTGCAGGCGGCCCAGGAGATGGGCTACTTCACCGCCGTGCTCGATGCCGACCCGGCCAGCCCCGCCGGCCTGGTGAGCCACTACCACATCGAAACCGGCTACGAGGACGAGCAGGGCCTGGCGCAGCTGATGCAGCGCTGCGAGGCCATCACCACCGAGTTCGAGAACGTGCCCGCCCCGGCGCTGATGACGCTGGGCGCGCACCGCCCGGTGGCGCCCAGCGCCAACGCGGTGGCCGTGGCACAGGACCGCATCGCGGAAAAGGCGCACTTCGTGGCCTGTGCCCAGGCCGGTGGTGCGGGCCCCGCGCCCTACGCCGCCATCGAAACCGAGGCGCTGCTGCAGGCGGTGCCGGACAACCTGCTGCCGGGCATCCTGAAAACCGCGCGCCTGGGCTACGACGGCAAGGGCCAGGCCCGGGTGCGCGACCGCGCCGAACTGGCCGCCGCCTGGGAGCAGATGGGCCGCGTGCCCTGCGTGCTGGAGAAACTGCTGCCGCTGCAGGCCGAGCTGTCGGTCATCGTGGCGCGCGGCGCCGACGGCCAGGTGGTGCACTTTCCACCGCAGCGCAACCTGCACCGCGACGGCATCCTGGCGGTGACCGAGGTGTTTGAAGGCAACCTGCCCGCCGAACTGGTGCAGCAGGCCGTGGCCGCCACCACCGCCATCGCCCACCAGCTGCTGTACGTGGGCGTGCTGTGCGTGGAGTATTTCGTCATCGACGACGGCAGCACCCACGGCGCGCTGGTGGTCAACGAAATGGCGCCGCGCCCGCACAACAGCGGCCACTACACCCTCAACGCCTGCGACGTGTCGCAGTTCGAGCTGCAGGTGCGCGCCATGGCCGGCCTGCCGCTGACCCAGCCGCGCCTGCACAGCCCCGCGGTGATGCTGAACCTGCTGGGCGACCTGTGGTTCGACGACGCCGGCCAACCCCGCACCCCCGACTGGGCCGCCGTGCTGGCCCTGCCCGGCACCCACCTGCACCTGTACGGCAAGCTGAGCGCCCGCGCCGGCCGCAAGATGGGCCACCTCAACGTGACCGGTGCGACCGTGGTGCAGGTGCAGGCCACGGCACGCAGAGCGGCCGAAATCCTCGGCATCGCCCCGTGGCACTGACACTGGACGCCCGCGCCTGGCTGGCCCCCGCGGCCAGTGGCGACACGCTCGCCCAGGCGCAGGCGGCCACCGCCGAAGCGGCGCGCCGCCTGCGGGCCGGCCAGTTGGTGGGCCTGCCCACCGAAACCGTGTACGGGCTGGCGGCCGACGCCGACCAAGCCGAGGCGGTGGCGCGCATTTTTGCGGCCAAGGGCCGGCCGAGCGACCACCCGCTCATCGTCCATGTGGCGGGCGCCGACCCGGCGCAGTGGCGCGCAGCGGTGGACCATTACGCCCGCGACCTGCCCGACTTTGCCGAGCGGTTGATGGCGGCCTTCTGGCCCGGGCCGCTGACGCTGATCCTGCCGCGCCGCCCGGGTGTGGGCCAGGCCGCGGCGGGCGGGCAGGATTCGATCGGGCTGCGCTGCCCCGGCCACCCGGTGGCACAGGCGCTGCTGCAGGCCTGCCAGGCCGCAGGCGTGCTGGGCCTGGCCGCGCCCAGCGCCAACCGCTTCGGGCGCGTCAGCCCCACCACCGCCGGCCACGTGCAGGACGAATTCCAGGGCTTGCTGGACGACGACGCGCTGCTGGTGCTGGACGGCGGGCCGTGCCCGGTGGGCATCGAGTCCACCATCATCGATTGCAGCCGGGGCCGCCCGGTGCTGCTGCGCCCCGGCATGCTGCCCTTGAGCGCGCTGGAAGCCGCCGCCGGCCAACCGCTGGGCGCGCGCGACGAACACGCCCCGCGTGCCTCGGGCACGCTGGCCTCGCACTACGCCCCCAGCGCCCGGGTGCGGCTGATGAGCGCGGGCGACATCCAGGCCGCGCTGGACGTGCTGGGCGCGGACGCGCGCCACATCGCCGTGTACAGCCGTGCGCCCATCGCCTGCGCCAGCCCGCACGTGCGGCGCGAGCGCATGCCCGAACAGGCCGGCGCCTGCGCGCAGGAACTGTTCGCGGTGCTGCGCGCGCTGGACCGGCACGACACCAAACTGATCTGGGTGGAAACGCCGCCCGCCGACCCGGCCTGGGACGGCGTGCGCGACCGCCTGACCCGCGCGGCGGCCTGAGCGGCCCAGGCGGTTGCGCGCCCACCGGGCACACCCTGGGCGGCCGCGATGGGTTCAGCCCGGCACGCCGGGCAGTGTCAGTGTGGCCCGCAACCCCCCGAGCGGCGACGCCTCCAGCACCAGTTCGCCCTGGTAGAGCTGGGCGATTTCGCGCACGATGTCCAACCCCAGCCCGCTGCCGGGCACGCGTTCGTCGGCACGCACGCCGCGCGCCAGCACCGCCTGGCGCTGGGTGGCGCTCAGGCCGGGGCCGTCGTCGTCCACGGTGAGCCGCCAGCCGCCGTCGCACGGAGTTACTTTCAACGCCACCCGGGTGGCGGCCCATTTGCAGGCGTTGTCCAGCAGGTTGCCCGCCATTTCCTGCAGGTCCTGGGGCTCGCCGGCGAAGCAGGCCTGCGCGTCCACCGGGGCCAAGTCCAGCGCCAGGGGCGGCCCGTCGTCGCGGGGGGCATGGACCTTGCGCATCACCCGCAACAGGCCGTCGAGCACCGGGCCCAGGGGTGTCAGGCGCCCCGGCGCGCCGGCCCCCGCGGCACGGGCGCGCTGCAAGTGCCAGTCCACCTGCCGGCGCACGGCCTGCACCTGTTCTTGCAGGGTGGGGGCCCAGTCGGCCGGGTCGGCGGGGGGGTGGCCGGCCAGCTGGCTCAGCACCGCCAGCGGGGTTTTGATGGCGTGGGCCAGGTTGCCGGCGGTCTGGCGCGCGCGCTGGGCCACCTGTTCGTCGTGGGCGAGCACGCGGTTGAAGTCGTCCACCAGGGGCTGCACCTCGCTCGGGAAACGCCCTTGCAGGCGCGGCTGACGGCCCTGGCGCACGGCCTGCACCGCCGCCTGCAGCTGGCGCAGCGGGGCCAGGCCCACCGCCAGCTGCGCCGACGCCGCCGCCAGCAGGGCCGCGCCCAGCACCGCCAGAAAGGTGAGCAAACGCCCCGAAAAACGGGCCACCGCGGCTTCCAGTTCGGCGGTGTCGGCCGCCACCGCGATGCGCCAGGCCGGGGCGCCCGGCTGGTCCAGCAGGCGCACGGCGCGTTCCAGCAGGTGCACGGTCTGGCCGTCGGGGCCGGGCAGGGTGTGGCGGTGCAATTCGCCCTCGGCCGGCGTGTCGTCGGGCAAGGCCAGCACCGTGTCCCACAGGGAACGGGAACGCAGCGGCGCGCCGCCCTGGCGGGGCAGCGCGTCGATCTGCCAGTACAGGCCGGCGTAGGGGGTGTGCCAGCGCGGGTCGTTCAAGCCGGTGCGCAGGCGCGGCTGGCGGTCGCCGTCCACCTCCAGCTGCGCGGTGACGAGGTCGAGCTGGCGCTGCAACTGGCGCTCGAACTGCTGGGTGGCGTGTTCGCGGAACAGCCCGGCCAGGCCCCAGCCGGCGGCCAGCAGCGCCACGCCCAGGGCGGCCAGGGTGGCCAGCCACAGGCGCCAGCGCAGCGACCGCCACAGCGCCCGCACGGCTCAGGCCCCCGCCGGCGCCTGGAGCCGGTAGCCCAGCCCGCGCACGGTGTCGATCGCGCCCGGCGGCAGCTTTTTGCGCAGCCGCGCAACGAAGACCTCGATGGTGTTGGAGTCGCGGTCGTGGTCGTGCGCGTACAGGTGTTCGGTCAGTTCGCTGCGCGAGACCAGGGTGTTGGGCCGGTGCATCAGGTAGGCCAGGAGGCGGTATTCGTGGCCGGTGAGCGCCACCGCCTGGCCGTCCACGCTGACGTGGCCGGAGCGGGTGTCCAGCGCCAGCGGACCGCAGCGCAGCACCGGCGAGGCCAGGCCGCTGGCGCGGCGCAACAGGGCGCGCAGGCGGGCCAGCAGCTCTTCGGTGTGGAAGGGTTTGGTCAGGTAATCGTCGGCCCCGGCGTCGATGCCGGCCACTTTTTCGTGCCACTGGTCGCGGGCGGTGAGGATGAGCACCGGCGCGTTCATGCCCTCGCGCCGCCAGCGTTGCAGCACGCTCAGGCCGTCGAGCACCGGCAGGCCCAGGTCCAGCACCACCGCGTCGTAGTGTTCCACCCCGCCCTGGAACCAGGCGTCGCGGCCGTTGTCGGCGCGGTCCACCGCGTAGCCGGCCTGGCCCAGGGCCTGCGCCAGCTGGGCCGCCAGGGTGGGCTCGTCTTCGACCAGCAGCACCCGCATCAGCGCCGCCCTTGGCCGTCGCTGCGCCGGCGCAGCACCGTGCCGTCGCGGGCGTCCACTTCCAGCTTGAGCACGCCGCCGTCGGCCTGCAGCAGCTTGAGTTCGTAGACCCAGCGGCCGTGCTCGCGCTCCAGCTCCACCTCCAGCACGTGGCCGGGGTGCTGGCGCGCCACGCGCTGCAGCACCTCTGCCAGCGGCAGCACCTCGCCGGCCACCAAGGCGGCGCGGGCGCGGTCGTGGTCGCTGTCGGCCCAAGCCCCGGGGGCCACCAGGCCGGTCAGCAAGGCCCAGCCCACCCATTTCCACACTGCGTTGCGCATGAACACCCTTTCTGTCGTGCAAACACTGGCAGCGGCCAGCCCAGGCATGGTGCCAGCGGCCCGATGAACGGCGGCTGAACGCGGCGTTCAGGCCCGGTACAGGCGCCCGGCGCGACCATGACGCCACACCAACCCCGGAGGAGTTCCCATGATGCCCCATTCCCGCCGCCTGGCGCTGGCGCTGACCGCCGCGCTGCTGGCCTGGCCCGGCGCCCACGCCGGCGACACCACCCCCGCCGCCCAAGCGGCACGCTGGTCCGCCGAGGCCGGCCGCCCCGGTCAGGCCGACGCCGGCCGCGCCTTCTTCACCCAACGCCACGGCGGCGAATGCTCCTGCGCCAG
Organism: Aquabacterium sp. A08; assembly: GCF_011742065.1. Taxonomy (NCBI): domain Bacteria; kingdom Pseudomonadati; phylum Pseudomonadota; class Betaproteobacteria; order Burkholderiales; family Sphaerotilaceae; genus Aquabacterium; species Aquabacterium sp. A08. The sequence continues at coordinate 11,610 of NZ_JAAQQT010000515.1, read as the reverse complement.
CTGCCACGGCAGCCCGCCCACCGCGGCCGGCCAGCACGCCAGCACCGGCAAGACCATCGCCCCGCTGGCGCCGGCCTTCAACCCCAAGGCCTTCACCGACAGCGCCAAGGTGGACAAGTGGTTCCGCCGCAACTGCAAAGACGTGCTGAACCGCGAATGCACCGCCGCCGAAAAAGCCGACGTGCTGGCCTACCTGAACGCCCTGAAACCATGAACCGCACCCCCTGCCCACCCACCCCGTTCCGGCGCCGCTGGGCCACCGGACTCGCCGCCCTGGCCCTGGCCGCCGCCTTGCCCGCTGCCTGGGCCGACAGCGGCCCCATGTTGCCGCGCCACACCCCCAGCGCCTACCTGCAGGAATGCGGCAGCTGCCACGTGGCCTACCCGCCCGGCATGCTGCCGGCCCGCTCCTGGCAGCGGCTGATGACCGGCCTGGAGCGCCACTACGGCAGCGACGCGTCGCTGGACCCGGCCACGGTGCAACAGCTGGCCGGCTGGCTGCAGCAGCACGCCGGCACCTACAAGCGCGTGGCCGAGGAGCCGCCGCAAGACCGCCTGACCCGCTCGGCCTGGTTCCAGCGCAAGCACCGCGAAATCGACCCCGCCGTCTGGCGGCTGGCCAGCGTGAAAAGCGCCGCCCACTGCGCGGCCTGCCACACCGGCGCCGAGCAAGGCCGCTTCGACGACGACGGGCTGCGCTTTCCCGCCGGCCTGGCGCCGCAACACCGCCGCGCCTTCCTCGACGACTGACCGCGCGAACATCTCCCCCTGGAGGACCCCATGACCGGCCACACCGCCACCCCCACCGGCCACGCCGACATCGGCACCTCGGCCACCCCACCCCGGCCCACCCGCCGGGTGACGGACGCGCCCACCCGCGTCTTCCACTGGCTGTTCGCGCTGTGCTTTGCCGGTGCCTACCTCACCGCCGACGGCGAACGGCTGCGGTTGCTGCACGTGACGCTGGGCTACACCCTGGCCGGGCTGCTGGCGTTCCGGGTGCTCTACGGCCTGTTCGGCCCGCGCCAGGTGCGGCTGCAGGCGCTGTGGGGCAAGGTGGCCAACGCCCCGGCCTGGGCCCGTTCGGTGCGGGCCTTCGTGACGCGCGCGCCCGGCGCACCGAAAGCGACCCCGCTGCTGCGCCAGACCGAAAACCTGGCCATGGGCGCGGCCATCGTGGCCCTGCTGTGGGCGGTGGTGCCGCTCACCCTCAGTGGCTGCGCCACCTACAACGACTGGGGCGGCGAATGGCTGGAAGACCTGCACGAGGCCACCGGCGAGTTCATGCTGGTGCTGGTGCTGGCGCACCTGGCGCTGTTGCTGCTGGTGAGCGGCTTGCGCCGCAAAAACCAGGCGCTGCCCATGCTGACCGGCCGCGTCGAGGGCGCCGGCCCCGACCTGGTGAAGCGCAACCACACCTGGCTGGCCGCGCTGCTGCTGGCCGCCGTGCTGGGCTACTGGGCCTGGGAATGGCAACAGGCCCCGCCAGCCCCCGCCGACCCCCCGGCGGCGTGGCGCGCCGACCGCCACGACCACGACGATTGAGCACCCAGGCCAGCGCGCGGTGCGCTATGCTGAAGGCCACCCATGCCTCTGCCCGACGACACCGCCGCCCCCACCGGCCTGAGCGCCGGCGAAGCCGCCCGCCGCCTGCTCGACCAGGGCCCCAACGAATTGGGCCTGAGCCAACGCCGCACGCTGCGCGACATCGCCGGGGAGGTGCTGCGCGAGCCCATGTTCCTGCTCCTGCTGGGCGCCGGCGCCCTTTACCTGGTGATGGGCGACGCGCACGAGGCGGGGGTGCTGCTGGGCTTCGTGGTGCTGATCATGGGCGTGACGGTGCTGCAAGAACGCCGCACCGACCGGGCACTGGACGCCCTGCGCGACCTTTCCAGCCCGCGCGCACGGGTGCTGCGCGACGGCGTGGCCACCCGCGTGCCCGGGCGCGAGGTGGTGGTGGACGATGTGCTGCTGCTGGCCGACGGCGACCGCGTGCCGGCCGACGCCGTGCTGCTGCAGGTGCACGAGCTGGCCACCGACGAATCGCTGCTCACCGGCGAATCGCTGCCGGTGGCCAAACGGGTGGGTGGCCCCACCGGCGACCCGGTGTTTGCCGGCACGCTGGTGGTGGCGGGCCAGGGCGTGGCCCGGGTCACGGCCACCGGCGCGCGCACCGAGCTGGGCCGCATCGGCCGCACACTGGACACCGTGGCCCTGGCGCCTTCACCGCTGCGCGACGAGGTGGCGCGGCTGACGCGCCGGCTGGTGGCGCTGGGCCTCACCGTCTGCGCGGTGCTGGTCGCCACCTTCTGGCTGCTGCGTGGCACCCCGCTGGAGGCTCTGCTGGCCGGCATCACGCTGGCCATGAGCGTGCTGCCGCAGGAGTTTTCGGTCATCATGATCGTGTTCTTCGCACTGGGCGCCCGCCGCATGGCGGCGCGGCAGGTGCTGGCGCGGCGGCTCAACGCCATCGAAACCCTGGGCCAGACCACGGTGCTGTGCGTGGACAAGACCGGCACCCTGACGCAGAACCGCATGGCGGTGGCCGCGCTGAGTGCCAACGGCCAGGCGCTGGACGTGCGTGGGCTGACCGACGGCGACCTGCCCGAACCCTTTCACGAACTGCTCGAGTACGCCGTGCTGGCCAGCGAAACCGCGCCGCACGACCCGATGGAGCAGGCCTTCCACCGCTTCGCCGGCAGCCACCTGACGGACACAGAACACCTCCACCCCGAATGGGCGCTGGTGCGGGAGTACGAGCTGTCGCCCGAGCTGCTGGCCATGTCGCACCTGTGGCACGACGGCGCGGGTGCGGAGCACGTCGTGGCGACCAAGGGCGCCCCGGAAGCGATCGCCGACCTGTGCCACCTGCCTCCCGAGCGCCGGCGCGCGGTGGCCGCCGAGGCCGAGCGGCTGGCCGAGCAAGGTCTGCGCGTGCTGGCTGTGGCCAAAGCGCGCCACCGGGCCGACCGGGCCTGGCCCAATCTTCAGCACGATTTCGACTTTGAATGGCTGGGACTCGTCGGCCTGGCCGACCCGCTGCGCCCCCAGGTGCCCGAGGCGGTGCGCCAGTGCCGGCGCGCCGGCATCCGCGTGGTGATGATGACCGGCGACCACCCGCAGACCGCGCGGCGCATTGCCGAGCAGGCCGGCATCGAGGCCGCGCAGGTGCTCACCGGCGACGAGCTGGAGCGGCTCGACCCCGCCACCTTGTCGCAGCGGGTGGCGCAGGTGCAGGTGTTTGCCCGGATGGCCCCGACGCAGAAGCTGTTGCTGGTGCAGGCCCTCAAGGCGCGCGGCGAGGTGGTGGCCATGACGGGTGACGGCGTCAACGACGCGCCGGCGCTCAAGGCGGCGCACATCGGCGTGGCCATGGGTCAGCGCGGCACCGACGTGGCGCGCGAGGCCGCCGCGCTGGTGCTGCTCGACGACGACTTCGCCTCCATCGTGGACGCGATCCGCCTGGGCCGGCGCATCTACGCCAACCTGCGCCAGGCCATGCGCTACACCCTGGCGGTGCACGTGCCCATCATCCTGTTGTCGCTGCTGCCGTTGCTGCTGGGCCTGCCGCTGCTGTTGCTGCCGGTGCACATCGCCTTTCTGGAGCTGGTGATCGACCCGTCGTGCTCGGTGGTGTTCGAGGCCCAGGAAGGCCCGCCCGACCTGATGGAACAGCCGCCGCGGCGCGCCAGCCAGCCGCTGCTGGTGCTGTCGGACATGGGGGCCGCGCTGTGGCAGGGCGCGGCCATCGCCCTGGGGGTGATGGGTGTGTACCTGCTGGCGCTGCGCCTGGGCCTGCCCGGGCCGCAGGCACGTGCGCAGGCCTTCGTGGCCCTGGTGGCGGCCAACGCGGCGTTGATCGCCCTGACCCGGGCCATGGCCCAGGGCTGGCGACAGGGCTGGCTACAATGGCCCCCGGTGCCGCGCCGGGTGCTGGCCGCCACGCTGCTGGCGCTGGCCGGGGTGGGCCTGTGGCCGCCGCTGGCCGGGCTGTTCGGTTTTGCCGCGCTGGGGCCGTTGCCCTGGGCCGCCGCCGTGTTGGCGGGGGTGGGGTGCGTGGCGGTGCTGCAGGGTTGGCTGACCTTCAGGCGCGCCAGCGCCTGAACACCGCGTGGTTGGCCAGCGCCACCGCCCAGCAGACCAGTGCCGCCCAGGCCGTGTGGCTGGGGTAATGGGCGCCGCGCAGGGTCTGGGTCGCGCCCAGCAGCAGGCCCAGCGCCAGCACCGCCCCCAGCACACCACGCCCCCGCCGTTGCCCCAAAGCGTCGCTGCTGGCCAACCAGGGCAGGGCCAGGGCCAAAAACGCCAGCGCTGCCGAGGCGTGACCGCCCGGGAAACAGTGGCCGGGGCCGCCGTCGGCCAGCCCCCAAGCCCAGTGCGACACGTAGCTGGCCGCACCGCCAAACGCCTGCAGGTCCCAGGGGCAGCTCGTCAGGCTGTGGCGCTTGACCAGGTTGACCGCTGCCAGCGCCAGTGCGGTGCCCGTGGCCACCTCGACACGCTGCCAGCGGTCGAGCTGGCGCATCGCGCCCAGTGGCCACACCACCATGGCCACCAGCGCGACCCAAGCCAGGGTGGCCAGGTGGCGGGCGGCGTCGTGCAGCACCGCCTCCAGCAGCCAGTGGTGGCGCAACGGGAAACCCTGGGCACCGGCCAGGCCACCCACCACCCAGCGGTCCAGGCCGCTGGCGTCCCACACCAGCACGGCAGCGAGCAGCGCCCAGGTGGCCCACCAGAGGCGCCGGGGCAGGGGCTGCAGCACAAGGGGCGGGTTCGGGGCCGACATGCCCCGGATTGGAGTCGACCGCGGTTAAGCGAGGCTTAACCCCGCGCCGGCAAGATGCGCACACCGGTCGGGAACTGAGAGAATTCCGACACCCCGCCCGCACCCGCCGTGCGACCCACCCCACCCTTGCGGACACCATGCGCGTACTCATCGTGGAAGACGACGCCGGCATCGCCGGCGGCCTGGCGGCCACGCTGCGGGCCGCCGGCTACGCCGTGGACGTCTGCGGCACCCTGGGCCAGGCCAGCGCCGCGCTGCAGGTGGAGGCCTTCCATCTGGTGCTGCTGGACCTGAGCCTGCCCGACGGCGACGGCCTGGACTGGCTGCGCCGCCTGCGCGACGGCGGCCAGGCGCTGCCGGTGCTGATCATGACCGCGCGCGACGCCCTGCCCGACCGCGTGGCCGGGCTGGACCAGGGCGCCGACGACTACCTGGTCAAACCCTTCGAGCCCGACGAACTGCTGGCGCGCATGCGGGTGGCGCTGCGGCGCAGCGAGGGCCGGGCTTCGCCGCAGCTGCGCCACGGCGACCTGGTGGTGGACCCCGCCGCCCACACCGTGCAGCGCCAGGGCCAGCCGGTGGCCTTGCGCGCCAAGGAATTCGCGCTGCTGCTGGTGCTGCTGCGTGCCAGCGGCCAGGTGGTGACGCGGCAGCGGCTGGAAGAAGCCCTGTACGGCTTCAACGAAAGCCTGGAGAGCAACGCGCTGGAGGTGCACATGCACCACCTGCGCCGCAAGCTGGGCGAAGGCCTGGTGAAAACCGTGCGCGGCGTGGGCTACTTTGTGCCGCGCCCCGGAGACGCGCCATGAGCGCGCCGGCCCCCGCCGCACCCCGGCTGCTCTGGCGCCACCTGTGGGCCTGGACGCTGCTGGCCCTGCTCACCATCTGGGCCACCCTGGCCGGCGTGGCCTATTACACCGGCGTGCACGAGGCCGAGGAAATCACCGACGGGCAATTGGTGTCCACCGCCGAACTGCTGCTGCGCCAGGCCGGCCCGGGCGCGGCGCCGGCCGCCGAGGCCACCGCCATCGACACCCCCCAACGCCACGCCCTGGCCACGGGTTATGCCCCCGAGTTGCGGGTGGTGGCCTGGGCCGCCGGCCGGGTGGTGTGGGACACCCACGGCATGGCCGCGCAACTGCCGGCCACCCTGGTGGCCGGCCACCAGACGGTGCGCCTGCCCATGGCCGACGAAGCCCACGACTGGCGCGTGTTCGTGGCCAACGCCGACGCGCGCGGGGCCGACGGCCATCGCGTCGCCGTGCTGGTGGACACCCGGCGCCACCGCGCCCTCGGGCGCGACATTGCCGAACACATCGTGCGCCCGGCGCTGGTGCTGCTGCCGCTGGTCGCATTGCTGCTGGCCTGGGCCATCCGCCGCGGCCTGCGGCCGCTGAAGCGGCTGTCGCGGGCCATTGGCGCGCTGGACGTGGACGCCGGCCAGACCCTGCCCCCGGCCCAGCCCTTCCGCGAACTGGCCACCACGGTGCAGGCCATCAACGGCCTGGTGGACCGCCTGCAAACCCAGTGGCGGCGCGAACGCCGCTTCACCTCCGACGTGGCACACGAGCTGCGCACCCCGCTGGCGGCCCTGGTCTGGCAGGCGCGGCTGGCGCGCGACGGCCACGACCCGGCCGAACGCGCCCAGGCCTTGCAGCAGGTGGAACAGGACGCGCTGCGCGCCGGCCGCATCCTGACCCAGCTGCTGGACCTGGCCCGCGCCCAAGGCCCCGACGCCCTGCCGGACCAAGCGGTGGACCTGTGCGCCTTGGCACGCCAGGTGGTGACCGACCACGTGCCCCAGGCCCACGCCGGCGACCACGACCTGGCCTTGGACGCACCCGACACCCCGCTGTGGGTGGCCGGGCGCCCGGCGATGCTGGCGCTGGCGCTGCGCAACCTGGTGGACAACGCGCTGCGCCACACCCCACCCGGCACCCGGGTGGAGGTGTCGGTCGCCACCGGGGCCGACGGCCGCGTCACCCTGGCCGTCTGCGACGACGGCGCCAGCCGGCCCGCGGCCACTTCGCCACGCACCGCCGGCATGGGCATTGGCCTGACGCTGGTGCAGCGCATCGCCGACGCGCACGGCGTGGCGCTGGAGCAGGGCGGGGGTCGCGCGCCCTCGGGCACCCGCTACGCCCTGGTCTGGCCGGCGGCCAGCAGCGCACCCACGCCCCTGTCCGCCCCAAGCGCCGGTTAATCCTGCGCTAAGGCGCGGTTTCCAGAATCGGTGGCATTGCCCTGCCGCCGATTCGCCATGCCCCACGCCCTGACCGCCCCGTTCCGCCGCCTGCGCCTGCCCACCGGCCGCCCCGGCACCCCCTGGCACCCCACCGCCTTGCTCGCCGTGCTGGCCCTGTGGTTGACCACGGTGGGCAACCTGCCGCTGTGGCGCGCGGTGGTGCAGTTGCCGGAAAGCCAGGGCGTGCACGCGCTGTTCACCGTGTCGGCGCTGGTCGGGCTGGTGGGCGGCACCACCCTGGCCGGCCTGTGTGCGCTGGTCTGGCCGCGCTGGCTCAAGCCGGTGGGGGTCGTGTTGCTGCTCGTCACCGCGGTCAGCAGCCACTTCATGCAGGCCTACGGCGTGGTGATCGACCCCACCATGCTGGCCAACGCCGTCCACACCGACGCGCGCGAGGTGCGCGACCTGCTGTCGGCAGACCTGCTGCTGACACTGCTGGCCGGTGTGGCCCTGCCCGGCCTGTGGTGGTGGCGGCAAACCGTTCGGCCCGTGGGCGCGCCGCGCCTGCTGGCCCAGCAATTGGGCTGGGGCCTGCTGGGCCTGGCGGTCGCGGCCGTGCTGCTGTGGGCGGCGTTCCAGGACGTGGCCTCCCTCATGCGCAACCACAAACCGCTGCGCTACATGATCAACCCCTTCAACACGGTGTACGCCGCCGGGCGCCACGCCGTGGGCCGCACCGCGCACGCGCAACAGCCGCTGCAAACCCTGGGCGAAGACGCCCACCTGGCCGCGCCACCCGGCGGCGCCGACACCGCGCCGCTGATCGTGCTGGTGGTGGGCGAAACCGCCCGCGCCGCCAACTTCGCGCTGGGCGGCTACGGCCGCGACACCACCCCGCGCCTGCAGGCCCTGGCCCGCGCTGGGGAACTGACCTATTTTTCGGGCGTTCGCTCCTGCGGCACCAACACCCAGACCTCGGTGCCCTGCATGTTCTCCGGCCAGGGCCGGGCCAACTTCGACGCCACCCTGCACCGCGAAAACCTGCTCGACGTGCTGCAGCGCGCCGGCCTGGCGGTGCTGTGGCTGGACAACCAGTCCGGCTGCAAAGGCGTGTGCGACCGGGTGCCACACGCCAGTACCCGCGAACGCGGCGACCCCGACCTCTGCCCCGACGGCGAATGTTTCGACGAGGTGTTGCTGCGCGCCCTGCCCGACGAACTGGCCAAGCTCGACCCCGCCCGCCGCGCCCGTAGCACGGTGGTGGTGGTGCACCAGATGGGCAGCCACGGGCCGGCCTACCACCTGCGCAGCCCGGCCGCGTTCAAAACCCTGGGCCCGGAATGCACCAGCAACGCGCTGCAAAACTGCCCGCCGGAACAGATCGTCAACGCCTACGACCACTCGCTGCGCTACACCGACCACCTGCTGGCCGGCACCATCGCCTGGCTGCGCGCGCAAACGCGCCCAACCGCACTGTTGTACGTGTCGGACCACGGCGAATCGCTGGGCGAAAAAGGCCTGTACCTGCACGGCATGCCCTACGCCATGGCGCCCGACGAACAAACCCACGTGCCCATGCTGTTCTGGACCTCGCCCGGCCTGGCGCAACGCGCCGGCCTGTCCACCGACTGTTTGCGGCAGCAGGCCGACCGGCCCCTCAGCCACGACCACCTGTTCCACTCCATGCTGGGCCTGACCGGCGTGCGCACCCAGGTCCGCCAGCCCGAACTCGACCTGTTCCAGCCCTGCCGTGCCCCGGCCTGACCCCGCCGGCCACCGGGGGTTACGGTTCGATACACCTGCACCCCGGTTCCGGCCCCGCATTTAACCCGGGGCTAAGGTGGCGGGCATCCAATCAGCACTGTGGACACCCGGTCCACGCTTGCAACCTCCAACACCGTCTTAAGGATTTGCCCATGAAAACCACCCTCACCGCCCTCGTGCTCGCCCTCGGCGCCACCGCCGCTTTCGCCGGCCCCAGCTGCACCGTGCCCCAGGAAAAATGGATGAAAGAAGCCGACTTCAAGACCATGGTCGAGAAACAGGGCTACCAGATCAAGACCTTCAAGGTCTCCAAAGGCCAGTGCTACGAAATCTACGGTTTCGACAAGGCCGGCAAAAAGGTCGAAATCTACTTCGACCCCGCCACCGGCGCCGAACTCCAGCGCAAGTGATGACCCCACGGCCCCCGGTCCGCGTGTGGGACCCGTTCGTTCGCCTGTTCCACTGGAGCCTGGTGACCTGCATCGTGCTCAACCAGTTCGTGCTGGAAGCCGGTGAGTGGCCGCACGAGATCGCCGGCTACACCGCCAGCGGCCTGGTGGCCGCGCGCGTGCTGTGGGGCTTTGTGGGCAGCCGCCACGCCCGCTTTGCCGACTTCTTCCCCACCCCGGCCCGCCTGCGGGCGCACACCCAGGCCCTGCTGGCGGGCGAAACGCCCCACCACGTGGGCCACAACCCCTACGGCGCGCTGATGATGCTGGCCCTGATGGCCCTGGTGCTGGCGCTGGGCCTGACCGGCTGGATGCAGGACCTGGACGCCTTCTGGGGCGAAGAATGGCTGCAAGACCTGCACGAGTGGCTGGCCAACGGCCTGCTGGCCGCCGCCGGGCTGCACGTGGCCGCCGCTTTGGTCATGGGCCGGCTGGAACGCACCCGGCTGGTCCGTGCCATGGTGACCGGCGAAAAGCGCTACTACTGACGCGCTGCCGCGCACCGTGCCCCGTCAGGGCACGGCCAGAAACTTCTGTTCCATTTCGCGCCGCACGGTCTTGCGCACCTCGGCCGCGGCGTGACGCCGGCGCTCGTCGGGCGTGAACGGGCGCAGCGGCGGCACCGGCGTCGGCTTGCCGGCGTCGTCCACCGCCACCATGGTGAAAAAACAGCTGTTCACGTGCCGCACCTCCTGGGTGCGGATGTGCTCGGCGATCACCTTGATGCCGATCTCCATCGACGACGAACCGGTGTGGTTGACCGAGGCCAGAAAGGTCACCATTTCCCCGACGTGGATGGGCTGGCGAAAAGTCACCTGGTCCACGCTCAGGGTGACGACATAGTGGCCCGAATAGCGGCTGGCGCAGGCGTAGGCCACCTGGTCGAGCAGCTTCAGGATGGTGCCCCCGTGCACCTTGCCGGAAAAGTTGGCGGTGTCGGGGGTCATCAGCACGGTCATGCTGAGTTGGTGGGCAGGCAGTTCCATGGCGGGGCGGGGTCGTGGTGAACGGAGGTCAGCAAAAATCGGGCCGCCTCAGCGCGGCGGCACCGCACCGGGCGCTTCGACCAGGCGCGACAGGTCGAAGCCCTGCTGGGCCAGGCGCTGGCGCAGCGCGTGGTAGGCCTCGGGGGCGACGGTGGGCGTGCGCGACAGCACCCACAGGTACTCGCGCTGGGGCTCGCTCACCGCAACCAGCCGGTAGGCCGGGTCCAGATCGATCACCCAATAATCACCCCACACCGCCGGTAACCACGCCAGCCAGGCCGGGGCAAAGCGCACCTCCAGCGTGGCGGTGCCCGGGCCCCCCACGGCCCGCGCCTGCCCGACCGCTTCTTTGAAGCGGCCGTCGGCCTGGCGGCAGCGGTTGACCACCCGCACCGTGCCGTTGGGTTGCAGCTGGTAGTCGGCCGAGGTGTCGGCCACGCAGTCCCGCTGGAAACGGTTGGGGTACTTGGCCACCTCGTGCCAGGTGCCCATGTAACGCGGCAGGTCCAGCGTGGGCACGGTTTGCAACGGGGCGGCGATGGGGGGCGCAGCGAGCGCACCCACGGCCGCCAGCAGCAGCGCCCACGACAGACAGAAAGATTTCAGCATGACAACAGGTCGTATCGGTGGAGTCAACGGGACATATTAGGCCGGTAGCCCGCCGCTGATTTTTGGCCAAGCGACGCAACGCCTTCGGCGGGGGGCGCCCAGGTCATCAAAACCCCCAGCGGGCGCCCACCCCGAGCAAGGTGGCCACGCCCAGCACCGCAAACACCGCCGCGGCGATGCCATGCACCAGCTTCATCGGAATTTTCTGCGCCAGCTTGTCACCGGCGAACACGGCGGGCACGTCGGCGATCAGCATGCCCAGCGTGGTGCCGATGACGACCAGCAGCGGCGCCGCGTAGTGGGCGGCCATGGCCACGGTGGCGATCTGGGTCTTGTCGCCCATCTCGGCCAGGAAGAAGGTGACCAGCGTGGCGCCGAACACGCCGAGGCGGGTCGCCACCTGGGTCTCGTTTTCCTCGATCTGATCAGGAATCATGGTCCACACCGCCATGCCCAGGAAGGACGCGCCCAGCACCCAGCGCAGCACCTCGGGCGTGAGCACAGCGGTGATCCAGGCGCCCAGCGCCCCAGCCAGGCCGTGGTTGACGACCGTGGCAGCCAGAATGCCGGCGACGATGGGCCAGGGCTTTTTGAAGCGCGCGGCCAGGACGAAGGCGAGGAGCTGGGTTTTGTCGCCGATTTCGGCCAGAGCCACGACGCCGGTGGAGACGAGCAGGGATTCCATGGGGGTTCCAAGGCCGGAGTCGGGACGGTTGACCGCCACGCCGCTCCGGCCAAGGGGGAGGCGTGGTGGTCAAAGGTCTGGCCAAGTCGGGACCGCTGGCGCCATGTCCGGTGGGACAAGTGTGTTGACGCGAGCCTCTTCGGGGG
>NZ_JAAQQT010000514.1:0-12438 GCF_011742065.1 Aquabacterium sp. A08 | reverse complement strand
CGGTACACCGCCACCACGCCGCTGCGCACGATGTGCCACCACTGCGCCGGCTGGCCGTATTCCACGATGCGGGTGCCGGCGCGGCAGTAGCGCACGTCCAGCGCCGCGCCCACCCGCGCCAGCGTGGCCTCGTCCAGGTCGCGGAACGGGGCGTGCTGGCGCAGAAAGGCCAGAATGTCGTGGATCTCGTCGTGCATGGCGCTGGGAGCTTAGCGGCCGCGCGGCTCCGACGCCAGGCCCTTGACCACCGCCACCGTGGCCACCAGCAGCACCACCGCAAACGGCAGGCCGGTGGACACGGCCATGGCCTGCAGCGCCACCAGCCCGCCGCCCAGAATCAGCGCGATCGCCACCAGCCCCTCGAACACGCACCAGAACACCCGCTGCGGCGTGGGCGCGTTGACCTTGCCACCGGCGGCGATCACGTCGATCACCAGCGAGCCCGAATCGGACGAGGTGACGAAGAACACCACCACCAGCACGATGGCGATGAAGGAGGTGATCTGTGCCAGCGGCAGCGCCTCCAGCACCGCGAACAGCTGCAGCGGCAGCTCGGCCTGGGTGGCCGCCTGGTAGCCGTCGCGCACCACCTGCAGGATGGCGGTTTCGCCGAACACCGTCATCCACAGCACGCAGGCCAGCGACGGCACGATCAGCACCGACACGATGAATTCGCGCACCGTGCGCCCGCGCGAGACGCGCGCGATGAACATGCCCACGAACGGCGACCACGAAATCCACCAGGCCCAGTAAAAGGCGGTCCAGCCCTGCGAGTAGTTCACGTCTTCGCGCCCCACCGGGTTGGACAGCGCCGGCAGGTGTTCCACGTAGGCGCCCAGGTTGGCGAAGAAGGCGCTGACGATGTCCAGCGTCGGGCCGACCGCCACGACGAACACCAGCAGCAGCAACGCCAGCACCATGTTGATCTCGGACAGGCGCTTGACGCCCGCGTCCAGCCCGGCCACCACCGACACCAGCGCGATCGCGGTGATGGCGACGACCAGCAGGATCTGCGTCGTGTTGCCCAGCGGCACGCCGAACAGGTGGTTCAGGCCCGAGCTGGCCTGGGCCGCGCCGTAGCCCAGCGAGGTGGCCAGGCCGAACAGCGTCGCGAGCACGGCGAGGATGTCGATCACGTGGCCCGGCCAGCCCCACACCCGTTCGCCCAGCAGCGGGTAGAACACCGAGCGCATGGTCAGCGGCAGCCCTTTGTTGAACGAGAACAGCGCCAGCCCCAGCGCGAGGGTGGCGTACATGGCCCAGGGGTGCAGCGCCCAGTGGTAGATGGTCGCCGCCATGCCCAGCCGCGCGGCCGCTTCGGCATCGCCGGCCGCGCCGCCCAGCGGGGCCCAGTCGGTGCGCACGCCGTTGTCCAGCGTGGTGCCGCCCAGGGCGGTGCCGAAGTGCGACAGCGGCTCGGACACGCCGAAGAACATCAGCCCGATGCCCATGCCGGCGGCGAACAGCATCGACAGCCAGCCCAGGTAGCTGTAGTCGGGCGTGGCCTCGGTGCCGCCCAGCCGCACCCGGCCCAGCGGCGACAGCGCCAGCCCCAGGCACACCAGCACGAACACGTTGCCGGCCGCAATGAAGAACCCATCCAGGTGCGACGTGAGCCACTGGCGCAGGCCGCTGAACAGCGGCTCGACCTGCTGCTGGAACGTCAGCGTCAGCAGCACGAAGGCGACCACGGCCAGCCCGGAAATGGCGAACACCCGGTTGTGGATGTCCAGGCCGAACGGGCCGACGCGCACGACGATGTTGTCCTGGCCGATGCGGTAGTCGGTCTGGATCGGGTTGACCCGCCCGTCGGGCTTCATCGGGTCTGAGGGTTGTGGCGGGGTGCTCATGGGTGTGTTTCCTCCTCGTGTGGCGGGCTTCAGTCGTGCGGCAAGGGGCTGAAGTCCTCGCGCTCGGCGATGAAGTTCGGCCGGGGCGGCAGGCCGCAGAACGGCGCCGCCGGGGTGTTGTGCACGCTGTTGAACACCACGAACAGGTTGCTGCGCGGCAGCGGCGTGATGTTGGCGCTGGAGCCGTGCATCGCGTTGCACTCGAAGAACGTGACCGAACCGGCCATCCCGGTGGGCGCGGTGATGTCAAAGTCCTGCACCAGCTGGGTCAGACTGACCTCGTCCGGCACGCCGATGTCCTGCTGCTTGAGCGAGGCCTTGTAATGGTCCTCGGGGGTGGCACCGAGGCAGCGCACGAACCGCTGGTGCGAACCCGGGATGAGCATCAGCGGCCCGTTGTGCGGCGTGTTGGCGGTCAGCGCGATGGAGCAGCTCACCGTGCGCATGGCCGGCAGGCCATCCTCCACGTGCCAGGTTTCAAAGTCGGAGTGCCAGTAGAACGGCTGGCCGCGAAAACCGCCCTTGTAGTTCACCCGCGACTGGTGGATGTACACCTCGCTGCCCAGCAGCTGGCGGGCGATGGCCACCAGCTTCGGGTGTTGGGCCAGCCCTTGCAGCACGGCGCTGCTTCGGTGCACCGCGAAGACCGAGCGCAATTCGCGGCTGCCGGGCTCGATCACGGCTTCGTCGCGGTCCTTGAGGCGGTCGTCGGCGCGCAGGCGCTGCAGCTCGTCCAGGCCGGCCTGCACCTCGTCGGGAGCGAGCAGGTCGTCGAAATGCAGGAAGCCGTGGTCTTCGTAATGGTGCAGCTGGTGGGCGGTCAGCGGGCCGTCGCCGGCCTGGCCCCACACCACCGGGTCCAGGCGGCGGCTGATGAGGACTTCGTGGCTAAAACGCGAGGGGTAGCGGTCGTCGGCGCGCGGGCGGGTCAGGGTGGGGCTGGCCGCGCGCATGCCGGTCATCGAGGTCGGGGTCGTCATGCGGGCGCCTTTGAGTCGGCCAGCGCGTAAGCGCCGGTGGCGTCGTGCACTTCGCGCCCGGTCAGCGGCGGGTTGAACACGCAGACCATGCGCATGTGCGTGCCCTGGTTGGCGCGCAGGATGTGGCGGTCGTGCCGGTTCAGGCAGTACAGCGTGCCCGGGCGGATGGGGTGGGTCACGCCGGTGCCCAGGTCCACGATCTCGCCCCGGCCCTCGATGCAATACACCGTCTCGAAGTGGTTTTTGTACTCAAACTCGTGCTCGGTGCCGGGTTTGATCAGGGTGTCGTTGACCGAATAGCCCACGCCGGCGTTTGCGTAAATCAGGCGGCGGCTGTTCCAGCCGGCGGTGTCCACGTCGGCGGCGGTGCCGATCACGTCGTCCAGGTGTTTCACGATCATGGTTTTCTCCTAGGTTGGTTGGCTGGATGGGGGTCAGGCCGCCACGGCGGCGGCTTCGGGGTGTTGCGGCGCCGGCTGCCCCAGCACGGCGCGCAGGCTGTCCTCGATCACGTCCAGCCCGTGGGCCAGTTCGGCCTCGGTGAGGGTCAGGCTGGGCAGCAGCTTGAGCACCTGGTCGTCGATGCCGGCGGTCTCGATCACCAGCCCGCGCTCAAAGCAGGCCTGCGACACCCGGCCGGCCAGCGTGCCGTCGGCGAATTCGATGCCCCAGATCAGCCCGCGGCCACGCACCTGGGCGCCGGGGGCCCAGCGCTGGGCCATGGCCCGCAGGCGCTGCTCCACCACGCGGCCCTTGTGTTGCACGCTGCGCGCCAGCGCGTCGGTTTCCCAGAACTGCAGCGCGGCGGTGGCGGTCACAAAGGCCGGGCAGTGGCCGCGGAAGGTGCCGTTGTGCTCGCCGGGCGCCCACTGGTCCAGCTCGGGCCGGATCAGCACCAGCGCCAGCGGCAGCCCGTAGCCCGACAGCGACTTGGACAGCGTGACGATGTCGGGCACGATGCCGGCTTCCTCGAAGCTGAAGAAGCGCCCGGTGCGCCCGCAGCCCACCTGGATGTCGTCCACGATGAGCACGATGCCGTGTTCGGCGGTGATGCGGCGCAGGCGCTGCAGCCACTCCGCGCTGGCCACGTTCACGCCGCCTTCGGCCTGCACCGTCTCCACGATCACCGCGGCGGGCATGTCCATGCCGCTGCCGCTGTCCTTCAACAGGGCTTCGAAGTAGTCCAGGGTGTCGGTGTCGGCGCCCAGGTAGCCGTCGAACGGCACCGACGCGCTGTGGCCCAGCGGCACGCCGGCGCCGGCGCGTTTGAAGCCGTTGCCGGTCACGGCCAGGGCGCCCAGCGTCATGCCGTGGAAGGCGTTGGTGAAGCCCACCACCTGCTCGCGCCCGGTCACCTTGCGGGCCAGCTTCAGTGCGGCTTCCACCGCGTTGGTGCCGGTGGGGCCGGGGAACTGGAACTTGTAGCGCAGGCCGCGCGGCTGCAGGATCACCTGGTCAAACCGCTCGATGAAGCGCTGCTTGGCCTCGCTGTACATGTCCAGTGTGTGGGTGATGCCGTCGCGCATCAGGTAGCCCAGTAGGGCCTGTTTGATCGGGTCGGGGTTGTGGCCGTAGTTCAGCACGCCGGCGCCGCAGAAAAAGTCGAGGTGGCGGCGGCCTTCGGTGTCGGTCATCCAGGCGCCCTTGGCGCTGCTGAAGACGGCCGGGAAGCTGCGGCAGTAGCCGCGCACTTCGGATTCGAGGCGTTCAAACGTGTTCATGGGGAGCTCCTTCTGCTGGGGGGTGGCGGCCTGGGTGGCCGCTCGGGGAATGGCGCCGCCACCGGGCCGGGCCCGGGCGTGGCGTGGCGCCGCGACGGGGCGCGCGCGGCGCCCTTGGGGGAATCAGCCCGGCACCAGGGCGGCGTGCGGGATCGGCCCGATGCGGTACAGCGGCTCGGCCGCGTGCCCGGCGGGGAACAGCTCGGCGGGGAAGTGGGGATGGACTTGACAGCCCGCGCCCAGGGCGTGCGCGAAGCGGCGGAACAGCGCCTGCGAGGCGGCGTTGTCCTCGGCCACGGTGGCCGTGACCCAGCGCCGGCCGGCCTGGGCCGGCAGGGCCTGCCAGTGGCGCAGCAGGCGCAGGCCCAGGCCTTGGCCCTGGCAGTCGGGGCGCACGCCCACCTGCCAGACGAAGGCGGTGTCGGGCTCGCGCGGCGGGTGGTAGCCGATCACCGCGCCCACCAGCGCACCGCCGCGCTCGGCCACCAGGCAGGTGTCGGCAAAGTCGGTGGCCAGCAGCACGTAGGCGTAGGCCGAATTGGCCTCCAGGGTGCCCGTGGCGCGCACCAGCTGCCACAGGGCGGCGCCGTCGGTCGGGCGCGCGGGGCGAAAAACAATCGAAGCGGGGGGGTTGGGTCGGTTCCTGTCGGGACTGGTCATGCAATGGGTTGTTTCGGGTGGGCTGCCATCGCCGGCACAGGCCGGTGACCACAACCCAGACCACGTCAGCGCCATGGGCGGGCACCGCGGTCGGTCGGCCTGCGCACGGGGCGCAAGCCCATCAAAAACACTCAAGCGACCCGTTGGCCGTTGAACGATCGCCCATTGCGCAGCAGGGGGAGCGCCCCGTGGGGCGGCTCCGGCAGCGGGAGAGACGCAGGCCGTTGGCCCGGGTCTTTTTTCAGAATAAACCGATGCGCGCGCGGCCGCAACCCTGCCGCCGTCCCCGCAGCCCGGCCGGGCCGGGCGGGCGCCGGGCCCCGACGACCGGGCCCAGGCGTCGGTCTGTCCTATGAAAAACGGCCCCGTCAGGGTGCCGTTTTATTGATAGCTACTATCAACCGAATACGAATGTCAAATTGGGAATTTCATTCAACTGACGGCACAATCGGGCTTCAGATCCCACCCAGGAGCCCACCATGGCACGCCTTCGCCACATCGCCCACACCCACCGCCGCACCCTGCTCAAGACCGGCAGCTACTACGCGATGCACATGCTGGTGGCCGCCGCGGTGGCTTACGCGGTCACCGGCCAGCTCTGGGCCGCGTTGACCTTGAGCGTGCTCGAGCCCACGGTGCAGGCGGTGGCCTATTTCTTCCACGAACGCGCCTGGGCCCGGCGCGAGGCGGCCGAACGCGCCCAGGCTGTGGCGCCGGGCGGGGCTGCGCCGGTGCTGGCCACGGCCGTCCGTTAACATGGGCGGCCTGGGCGGTGCGCGCCCCTTCCCGGGGCGCGCCGGCCGGCACATTGCGAGGCAGACCATGCAGGCGAAAACGACACGTTGGGCGCTGGCCCTCACCCTGACCGCGGCGCTCAGCGGCTGCGGCTACAACGACTTCCAGCGCCTGGACGAGCAGACCGTGTCGTCCTGGGCCGAGGTGCTCAACCAGTACCAGCGCCGCGCCGACCTGGTGCCCAACCTGGTGGCCACCGTCAAGGGCGAGGCGGCGTTCGAGCAGGACACCCTGACCCGCGTGATCGAGGCCCGTTCCCGCGCCACCGCCATCCAGGTGACGCCCGAGATGCTCAACGACCCGCAGGCCATGCAGCGCTTCCAGGCCGCGCAGGGCGAACTGGGCGGCGCCCTGAGCCGGCTGCTGGTGGTGGCCGAGCAGTACCCCAGCCTCAAGGCCAACCAGGGCTTCAGCGACCTGCGGGTGCAGCTCGAAGGCACCGAAAACCGCATCACCGTGGCGCGCAACCGCTACATCCAATCGGTGCAGGACTACAACGTGCTGGCGCGCAGCTTCCCCAGCAACCTCACCGCGCTGGTGTTCGGCTACGCGCCCAAGCCCAGTTTCACGGTGGCCAACGAGGCGGCCCTGAGCGCGCCGCCCGCGGTGGATTTCGGTCCGTCGCGGTGAACGCCGCATGAACGCCGCATGAACGCCGCATGAACGCCGCATGAACGCCCCGTCTGCGCTCGGCGCGCCGCGGTCCCGGCGTGGCGCCGGCCAGGAGCCGGCCAGCGCCCGCTCGGCGTCTGCGCAGGCCTGGCACACGCTGCGGTGGGGTTGGTGCATTTTGGGCCTGTGGCTGTGGGCTGCGCTGGCGCTGGCCCAGACCGGCCTGCAGCCGGTGCCGCCGCTGACCGCCCGCGTCATGGACCAGACCGCCACCCTCACCGCCGCCGAGCGCGAGGCGCTGGAGGCCAAGCTGGCGGCCTTCGAGGCCGAGCGCGGCAGCCAGGTGGTGGTCGTGTTGGTGGCCACCACCGCCCCGGAGGACATCGCCGACTACACCCAGCGCCTGGGCGACGCCTGGAAGATCGGCCGGCGCGACGTCGGTGACGGCGTGCTGCTGGTCGTGGCCCGGGACGACCGGCGGTTGCGCATCGCCACCGCCCGGGCGGTGGAGGGCGCCATTCCCGACCTGGTGGCGCACCGCATCATCGAGCAGGCCATCACCCCGGCGTTCCGCGCCGGGCGCTATGCCGACGGCCTGCAGGCCGGGGTGGACCAGATCCTGGCGCGGCTGCGCGGCGAGGACCTGCCCTTGCCGGGCGCCGCCACCGCCACCGACCGCGACGATTGGGTCGAACTGCTGGTGTTCGTCGGCTTTGCCGCGCCCATCATCGCCGCGGTGCTGCGCGAGATGCTGGGCCGCCGCCTGGGCAGCGTGGCCGCCGGCGGCGCCATCGGCGCCATCGCCTGGCAGGTCAGCGGTTGGTGGTGGCTGGGGCTGGCGGTGGGCGTGCTCGGGTTGCTCATGAGCTGGCTGATGGCCCACCTGCCGGTGGCCCAGGGCGCCACCGGCCGCGGTCGCCGCGGTGGGCCGGGCGGCTGGGGCGGCGGGCGTGGCCCCGGCGGTTGGGGCGGCGGCGGTGGCTTCCGCTCTGGGGGCGGCGGCGGATTCGGTGGGGGCGGTGCCTCCGGCCGCTGGTGAGGTGACCATGACCCCGACGCCCCCCGACAGCCCCCTGCCGCCCCCCGCCCCGAACCGGCTGGTGCGGGCCCTGCGCCACCTGTGGCTGGACGCCGCCGACAGCGCCCGCGCCTTGCCCCCGCCCGCCGCCCAGCGCCTGGCCGAGCGCATCGCCGCCAGCGAGCGGCGGCACACCGGCGAAATCCGCATCTGCCTGGAGGCCAGCCTGCCCCTGCCCTGGCTCGGGGCGCTGCTGCGCGACCCGGCCGGCGACCGCTGCCGCGCCCGCGCCTGGCACTGGTTCGCCCAGCTCGGCGTGTGGGACACCCGCGACAACAACGGCGTCCTGATCTACCTGCTGCTGGCCGAGCGCGCGATCGAGGTGGTGGCCGACCGCGGCCTGGCCGAGCGCCTGCCCGCGGCCCACTGGCGGGCCGTGGTGGACGACCTGCGCGGCGCCTGTCGCACCGGTCAGTGGGAGGCCGGCCTGGCCCAGGCGGTGGACGCGGTCACCGCGGTGCTGGCCGCGCACTTCCCCGAAGACCCCGACCGCCCCAAGGCCAACGAACTGCCCGACGCGGTGGTGCGGTGCTGAACGCCCCTGCCGCCTACGTGGTATCCCCGTCTGGCGTGGCCCTGGGGGCGGCCCCTACAATAGCGCGGCACCGGTGCCGCTTCACCATGCGACCCATCATTTCATATTGTGGAGACTGAAGCCATGTCCCAGAAGTCCGAAGACAAGCGCGCCGAGCTGCGCCGGGCCGCCCTTGAATACCACGAGCAGCCCACCCCCGGCAAAATCGCCATCGCCGCGACCAAGCAGCTCACCAACCAGCGCGACCTGGCGCTGGCCTACTCCCCCGGTGTCGCCGCGCCTTGCGAGGAAATCGTGGCCGACCCGGTCAACGCCTTCAAGTACACCAGCCGCGGCAACCTGGTGGCGGTTATCACCAACGGCACCGCCGTGCTGGGTCTGGGCGACATCGGCCCGCTGGCGGCCAAGCCGGTGATGGAGGGCAAGGGCGTGCTCTTCAAGAAGTTCGCCGGCATCGATGTGTTTGACATCGAGATCAACGAGAAAGACCCGGACAAGCTGGTCGAGATCATCGCCGCGCTGGAGCCCACCTTCGGCGGGGTGAACCTCGAAGACATCAAGGCGCCGGACTGCTTCTACGTCGAGCGCAAGCTGCGCGAGCGCATGAAGATCCCGGTCTTCCACGACGACCAGCACGGCACCGCCATCGTGGTGGGCGCGGCCCTGCTCAACGGCCTGAAGGTGGTGGGCAAGGACCCGAAGCGGGTCAAGCTCGTCACCTCCGGCGCCGGCGCGGCGGCGCTGGCCTGCCTGGGCCTGCTGGTCAAGCTCGGCATCCCACGCGAAAACATTTACGTCACCGACCTGGCCGGCGTGGTCTACGAAGGGCGCACCGAACTGATGGACCCGGACAAGGCGGTGTTCGCGCAGAAGACCGACGCCCGCACGCTGGGCGAGGTCATCGAAGGCGCCGACATTTTCCTGGGCCTGTCCGCCGGCGGCGTGCTCAAGCAAGACATGGTGGCCAAAATGGCCCCAAACCCACTGATCTTCGCGCTGGCCAACCCCACGCCCGAGATCCTGCCCGAGGAAGTGAAGGCGGTGCGCGACGACGCCATCATGGCCACCGGCCGCACCGACTACCCGAACCAGGTCAACAACGTCCTGTGTTTCCCCTACATCTTCCGCGGCGCGCTGGACGCGGGGGCCTCCACCATCACCGACGAGATGGAGATCGCCGCGGTGCACGCCATCGCCGACCTGGCCCAGGCCGAGCAGAGCGAGGTGGTGGCCGCGGCCTACGCCGGGGAAAAGCTGGCCTTTGGCCCCGAATACCTCATTCCCAAGCCCTTCGACCCGCGCCTGATGATGAAGATCGCGCCGGCCGTGGCCCAGGCCGCCGCCGCCAGCGGCGTGGCGTTGCGCCCGATTGGCGACATCGACGCCTACCGCGACAAGCTGCAGAGCTTCGTCTTCGCCTCGGGCACGATGATGAAGCCGGTCTACACCATCGCCAAGAAGGCGCTGCACAAGCGCATCGGCTACGCCGAGGGCGAGGAAGAGCGCGTGCTGCGCGCCTGCCAGATCGTGGTGGACGAAGGCCTGGCCCGCCCGGTCCTCATCGGGCGCCCGGCCATCATCGCGCAGCGCGTTGAAAAGTTTGGCCTGCGCCTGAAAGAGGGGCTGGACTACGACGTGGTCAACGTCGAGCACGACGACCGCTACCGCGAACTGTGGCAGAGCTACCACCAGCTGATGGAGCGCCGCGGCGTCACCGCCCAGCTGGCCAAGATCGAGATGCGCCGCCGCCTGAGCCTGATCGGCGCCATGCTGCTGCGCCGGGGCGACGTGGAGGGCCTGATCTGCGGCACCTGGGGCACCAACCCCATGCACCTGCAGTACATCGACCAGGTGATCGGCAAGCGCCCGGGCGCCCACTGCTACGCCGCCATGAACGCGCTGATGCTGCCGGGCCGCCAGGTGTTCCTGGTGGACACCCACGTCAACTACGACCCCAGCGCCGAGCAGCTGGCCGAAATCACCGAGATGGCCGCGCGCAAGATCATGCGCTTCGGCATCACGCCCAAGGCGGCGCTGCTGTCGCACTCCAATTTCGGCTCGTCGGATCAGCCTTCGGCCGTCAAAATGCGCCAAGTGCTGGCCATCTTGCGCGAACAGGCGCCCTGGCTGGAGGTGGACGGCGAGATGCACGGCGACGTGGCGCTGGACGCCGAGGCCCGCACCCGCACCATGCCGCGCAGCACGCTGGCCGGCGAGGCCAACCTGCTGGTCTGCCCCAACATCGACGCGGCCAACATCGCCTACAACCTGCTCAAGACGGCCGCGGGCGGGGGCATCGCCATCGGCCCCATGCTGCTGGGCGTGGCCAAGCCGGTGCACATCCTCACCGCCAGCGCCACCGTGCGCCGCATCGTCAACATGACCGCGCTGACCGTGGCCGAGGCCAATGTGGGCCCGCGCGCCGTGGGCCAAGCCGCCGAGTGAGCGTTCACTTGCCGCGCCGGGGGTGTCCCTAGCACAGCCGTTGTCGCGGTGCAGCAAAGACCCTTGGGGCCGCCGCCGTTGGGCGTGCGGCCCCTTGCTTTTTGGGGCCGCTTGGGGCACACTTGCGCCCTTGAATTTCAGGGTTAACCCGGGCATGTGACCGGGTGCCCAAGGCTACAGACACAGGGTTGGGATGTTCCGTTCACGGTCATGGTCGGCGCGCTGGGTGGCTGGCATTTGCTGCTTGGCCCTGGGCTTGGGCGGTGCGGTGTGGGCCCGCGGCCCGGTCGACGAGGTCGAAGTCCGCGAGCGGGTCGGGGTCGTGGCGGTGGTGGCGTTGCCGGTGCAGGCCCAGGAGGTGCTGCGCCAGGTGTACCAAGGCGGTCCGTTCCGTTACGAGAAAGACGGCACCACCTTCTTCAACCGCGAACGCCTGCTGCCCCGCCGCACCCGCGGCCACTACCGCGAATACACCGTGCCCACGCCGGGGCTGAAACACCGCGGCGCACGGCGCATCGTGTGCGGCGGCGAGCAGCCCCGGGCGCCTGAAGCCTGTTACTACACCGCCGACCACTACGCGAGCTTCCGAAAGATCGTGCAGTGAGCGGCCCCGAGATCGTCAACCAGATTTTTGAAAGAGTCGTGGAAATGGACACGCCACTTCGCAACGTGCGGACCAACATCGTGCAGTCGATCCGCGCGCACACGGTCAAGGACCTGGAGGGAGCGGCCGAGCAGTTGGGCCACCACTTCCTGTACGCCAACCTGGCCAGCGCCCAGAACAAGCAGGACGTGCTGGACCTGATTTCCCAGCAGTACACCTTGCCCGCGCACAACGGCAAGAACTTCGACGCCCTGTACGACTGCATGACCGACGTGGTGCACAAGTCGGGTCCGCAGACCGGCTTCATCGTGGTGCTGGAGCACATCCCCACCAGCCCGAAGTTCGACAAGGAAGCGCGCGAGCAACTGCTCGACATCTTCCGCGACGTGGCCGATTACTGGAACGACCGCAAGGTGCCGTTCCGCTGTTTCTACTCGTTCTCGGTGGCGCGCGCACCCAAGGCCGCCGACCTGGAAACCGGCAGCGACGAACCGCTGCTGACCGACAAACTGGTGGACGTGAGCCCGCAGGCGCTGCGCATGAGCAGCCCGTTCAACGCGGGTTACTGGCTGACCGCGGCCTGAACCCACGCGTTTTCAGCGTTTTCAGACACCCCAAAAGCCGCTGCACCGCAGCGGCTTTTTTGTGTCGACGGCGGGTGTGGGCGGGTTGGACGTCCAGCTGGGGGGCGCCACGGCCGCGCTGGGTGGTTCAGGTCGGCAGCGACTGCGCCAACGTCACGTACTCGGCCACCGGCACCTCCTCGGCGCGGCGCTGCAGGTCGAAGTCGCCGGCGTAGCCCCGGGTCTCCAGCCAGCGCCCCAGGCTGTGGCGCAGCAGCTTGCGGCGCTGCGAAAACGCTGACTGCACCAGCGCTTCCAGCGTCGGCACGTCCAGCAGCGGCGGCTGGGCCAGCGGCACCATGCGCACCACCGCGCTGTCCACCCGCGGTGGCGGCTCAAAGCTTTCGGGCGGCACGAACAGCACGTTGGCCATGGCGTAGCGCCATTGCAGCATCACGCTCAGGCGGCCGTAGTCGGCGGTGCTGGGGCGGGCCACCATGCGGTCGATCACCTCTTTTTGCAGCATGAAGTGCTGGTCCTGCACCACGTCGGCCACGCCCAGCAGGTGGAACAGGATGGGGCTGGAGATGTTGTA
>NZ_JAAQQT010000513.1:0-305 GCF_011742065.1 Aquabacterium sp. A08 | reverse complement strand
AGCTGGTCGCAGCTGTACGCGCGGCGCGGCGCCCGGGTGGAGGCTTTGCAAGACCTGGCCGGCCTGCGCGTGGCGGTGCTGCAGGGCTCGGTCCACGAGCGCGCGCTGCAGGAATTCCTGACCAGCTTTGGCCTGGTCGTGCGCCAGGTGCCAGTGGCCTCGTTCGACGCCGGCGTGCGCGCGGTGCTGGCGGGGGAGGCAGACCTGGTGGCGGTCAACCACCTGTACGGCAACCGCCACGCCGTGGCCGCCGGGCTGGTGGCCACGGCGGTGCAGTTCAACCCCGCCGCCCTGTTTTTTGCCGC
>NZ_JAAQQT010000512.1:0-218 GCF_011742065.1 Aquabacterium sp. A08 | reverse complement strand
GTCTCCAGCGGCCTGCTGACCACCAGCCGCCTGGGCTTCCGTGGCACCGAAGACCTCGGTGGTGGCCTCAAAGCCATCTTCCAGATCGAAACCACCCTCAAAGCCGATGCGCCTGAGGCCACCACCCTGGGCGACCGCACCGCCATCGTCGGCCTGAGCGGCGGTTTTGGCACCGTCAAACTGGGCCGCACCGACACCAGCTTCGACGACATCCGCGA
>NZ_JAAQQT010000511.1:0-296 GCF_011742065.1 Aquabacterium sp. A08 | reverse complement strand
CGGTAAAACGGTTCCAGCACCAGCCCGCGCTCGTGGGCGGGAATGCCGGGGCCGTTGTCCTCCACCTGCAGCACCTGCACCCCGCTGAAGGGGTCGACCAGCACCCGCACCGTGACCACGCCGCCGCTGGGGGTGTAGTGGATGGCGTTGTCCACCAGGTTGCGCACCAGTTCGCCCAGCAGCGTCGTGTTGCCGGCCAGCAGGCAGCTGCGCGGCACCTCCTCGGGGCCCTCGTAGCCCAGGTCGATGGACTTGTCCAGGGCGCGCGTCACCGAGTCCTCCACCGCGTCGCGCAC
>NZ_JAAQQT010000510.1:0-413 GCF_011742065.1 Aquabacterium sp. A08 | reverse complement strand
CCGCACGAGTTTTCCGAGGCCGCGCTGGCCCAGTCGCGCGGGCTGCCCGACAAGGTGCGCGCCAGCGACAAGCGTGGCCGCATCGACCTGACCGACGTGCCGCTGGTGACCATCGACGGCGAAGACGCGCGCGACTTCGACGACGCGGTGTACTGCGAGCCGGCCAAGGTCGGACGCGGCAAGGGTTGGCGTCTGCTGGTGGCCATTGCCGACGTGAGCCACTATGTGGAGACCGGCTCGCCCATCGACGTGGACGCCTACGACCGCGCCACCAGCGTGTACTTCCCGCGCCGCGTCATCCCGATGCTGCCCGAGAAGCTGTCCAACGGCCTGTGCTCGCTCAACCCCGAGGTGGAGCGCCTGTGCATGGTCTGCGACATGATGGTCAACGCCAAGGGCGAGGTCCAGGCCTA
>NZ_JAAQQT010000509.1:0-389 GCF_011742065.1 Aquabacterium sp. A08 | reverse complement strand
GCAACTCCGTGTCAAACGGTCCTTACTGGAGAAAAAGCTATGGCAGCCATCATCAACACCAACGTCAACTCTTTGACGGCCCAACGCAACCTGACCACCAGTCAGTCGCAGTTGTCCCAATCCATCCAGCGCCTGTCGTCGGGTCTGCGCATCAACAGTGCGAAGGACGACGCCGCAGGCTTGGCCATCTCCGAGCGCTTCACCAGCCAGATCCGCGGCTTGAACCAGGCGGTGCGCAACGCCAATGACGGCATTTCGCTGGCACAGACTGCCGAAGGTGCACTCAAAGCGTCTGGCGACATTCTGCAGCGGGTGCGAGAGCTGGCAGTGCAATCGGCCAACGCCTCCAACAGCGCAAGTGACCGCCAAGCCCTTCAGGCCGAAGTGGG
>NZ_JAAQQT010000508.1:0-860 GCF_011742065.1 Aquabacterium sp. A08 | reverse complement strand
GCCCTGCACGCCCTTGTGGATGTTGTAGGTGGCCACGCGCAGGGTGTTCATGCGGAAATCATGCCATCAAAGCCCGGGGTTTGACAGGCGCGGCAGCCACAGAATGGCCTCGGCGTTGGACGGCGAAAAGCAGCGGTCGGACGCGGCGCGCCAGGGCAGCCAGGCGTGGGCGGTGTGCTCGCGCGGGCTCAGGCGCACCGGGGTGCCGGCGGGCACCCGCAGGCCGAACAGGTGTTCGGTGTTGTGGGTGACGCCCGGCGCGTAGCGGTGCCGCCACTGGGGGTAGATTTCATAGACGTTTTCCAGCCCCCAGTCGCTCAGGGTGCAGCCGGGGCCGTGGGCGTCGATGCCGGTTTCTTCGGCCACCTCGCGGGTGGCGGTGGCGGCCCAGGGCTCGGCTTCAAAGTCTTTGGCACCCGTGACGGACTGCCAGAACCCCGGCGCGTCGGCGCGCTCGATGAGCAGCACCTCCAGCGCCGGCGTGTGGATGACGACGAGGACCGATTGGGGGATTTTGGGGGGCATGGCAACGGAATCTAACCGCTGTCATGCCTTTGAGCTTAACCCTGCAGCAACTGCAACACGCCCTGGGGAATCTGGTTGGCCTGCGCCACCATGGCGGTGCCGGCCTGCTGCAGGATCTGGGCGCGCGACAGGTTGGCCGTTTCCGCCGCAAAGTCGGCATCCTGGATGCGGCTGCGCGATGCCGACAGGTTCTCAGAAGTGATCTGTAAGCTCTGAATTGTGGTCTCGAAGCGGCTTTGCAGGGCGCCGAGTTTGGCCCGTTCGCCGCTGATGAAAGCCAGTGCAGAGTCGACAGTTTTCAGAGCTTCGCTGGCATTACTGAAAGTTGTGATGTC
>NZ_JAAQQT010000507.1:0-335 GCF_011742065.1 Aquabacterium sp. A08 | reverse complement strand
TCCGGCAAGCGCTCCACCCGGTCCAGCACCAGGTAGTGGCGGGCCCCAAAAATGTGGCCCACGTAGGGGTCGGCGCGCGGGTCCAGGCTCATGCAAAAAGTCGTCACGCCCTGGCGGGCGGCCTGTTCCACCGCTTTTTTCGCGTCCTGCCGCAGGTGGTTCGGGTCGCGCACGTCCACGTCGACCGGCGCCCCGTCGGTGACCACCAGCAGCAGCTTCTTGCGGTGGCGCTGGGCCTGCAGCGCGGCCGTGGCGTGGCGGATGGCCGTGCCCATGCGGGTGGACCACTGCCCCTGCATGCCCGCCAGCCGGGCCTTGGCCAGCGCGTCGTAGGG
>NZ_JAAQQT010000506.1:0-335 GCF_011742065.1 Aquabacterium sp. A08 | reverse complement strand
TCCGGCAAGCGCTCCACCCGGTCCAGCACCAGGTAGTGGCGGGCCCCAAAAATGTGGCCCACGTAGGGGTCGGCGCGCGGGTCCAGGCTCATGCAGAAGGTCGTCACGCCCTGGCGGGCGGCCTGTTCCACCGCTTTTTTCGCGTCCTGCCGCAGGTGGTTCGGGTCGCGCACGTCCACGTCGGCCGGCGCTCCGTCGGTGACCACCAGCAGCAGCTTCTTGCGGTGGCGCTGGGCCTGGAGCGCGGCCGTGGCGTGGCGGATGGCCGTGCCCATGCGGGTGGACCACTGCCCCTGCATGCCCGCCAGCCGGGCCTTGGCCAGCGCGTCGTAGGG
>NZ_JAAQQT010000505.1:0-859 GCF_011742065.1 Aquabacterium sp. A08 | reverse complement strand
CCCTGGGAGTCGACGCAGTCGAAGCGGCTTTTCTGGCGCTGGTCCCAGTCCAGCGTGACGCTGGCCGCCCGGTTCAGCAGCACCGGGGCCAGGCCTTGGCCTTGGGGGATGCAGCGGGTGGCGTGGAGCATGTCGGTCATTCGTGAAGGGTCTGGGTGCCGCGTCAGAACAGGCAGTAGCGCTGGGCCAGCGGCAGCACGGCGGCGGGTTCGCACACCAGCAGCTGGCCGTCGGCGCGCACCTGGTAGTTTTGTGCGTCGATGTCCATGCGCGGGGCGTAGTCGTTGAGCACCATGTCGCGCTTGCCGATGGTGCGGCACCCCTTCACGGCCACCAGCGGCTTTTGCAGGCCGAAGCGCTGGCCGATGCCTGCGGCCAGACCGGCCTGAGAGACGAAGGTGAGGGAGGTTTTGTGCAACGCGCCGCCGAACGCGCCAAACATGTGCCGGTAGTGCACCGGCTGCGGCGTGGGGATGGAGGCGTTAGGGTCGCCCATGGCGGCGGCGGCGATCATGCCGCCCTTGAGGATGAGCGCGGGTTTGATGCCGAAGAAGGCCGGCTTCCACAGCACCAGGTCGGCCCATTTGCCCACTTCCACCGAGCCCACTTCGTGGCTGACGCCGTGGGTGATGGCGGGGTTGAGGGTGTACTTGGCGATGTAGCGCTTGACGCGGAAGTTGTCGTTGCGGTCGCTCTGTTCCACCTTCTCATCTCGGCCCGGGGTGGGGGCCAGCCAGCCGCGCTGCACCTTCATCTTGTGCGCGGTCTGCCAGGTGCGGCAGATGACCTCGCCCACCCGGCCCATGGCCTGGCTGTCGCTGCTCATGATGCTGATGGCGCCCAGGTCGTGCAGGATGTC
>NZ_JAAQQT010000504.1:0-605 GCF_011742065.1 Aquabacterium sp. A08 | reverse complement strand
AGCGGCCAGGGCGGGCAGGAAAGTGCGGCGAGAAAACATGAAAGCTCCGTGGGGGTGGTTCGGTGGACCGAATCATCCGCAGGGAGCTTTAGTTTTGGAACGAATAAAAACTCAGATAGTAATAACAAATTCAATCATAAAAGTCTGGTGCCAGTAGAAACTCGGAGCGGGCAGGCTGTTGGTTGTAGATGCTTTTGGAAAATTTTCACGGTCGGCCCCTGTGGCGTCCCTCGATAGAAAGCCCACCAGCCAGGATAGGCTTAGACTCTTCGAGCATCCACATCCAGACTGGGACCAACTTAACCGCGCATCAGATCCCTACGGACAACGGGAGAGACGGTGACAGAGCCCATGAGCCTGGTGCTCCTCCACTTTAAAGCAGCCGACAAGCCCTCGATCCTGAGGGGCTGCACTCAACCTTTTGCGATCCTCCGACCAAAAGCAACTCATCCTCAAAACCCCAGCGGCACCACCCTCAGCACCCGCCCTTTCGGGTTGTCGGTCAGCAAATACACCGCCCCATCCGGCCCCACCCTCACATCGCGCAGGCGTTCGCCCAGTTCCTTGAACAACACCTCCTGCGGGCCCGGCGTGCCGTTGCTCAT
>NZ_JAAQQT010000503.1:0-407 GCF_011742065.1 Aquabacterium sp. A08 | reverse complement strand
CTGCTGGCGCTGGGGCTGTACCTGTTGATTTCCAAAACCCGCCTGGGCATGAAGATCCGCGCCGGCGCCTTCAACCGCGACATGACCGAGGCGCTAGGCATCAACATCCGCCTGATCCACGCGGTGGTGTTCGCCCTGGGCGTGGGCCTGGCCGCCGTGGCCGGCATGATTGCCGCGCCCATCGCCAGCGTGTACCCCAACATGGGCAGTTCGGTGCTGATCATGTGCTTCGTGGTGGTGGTCATCGGCGGCATCGGCTCGGTGCGCGGGGCGCTCATTTCGGCGCTGCTGGTCGGGCTGGTGGACACCTTTGGCAAGGTGCTGCTGCCCCAGGTGGCGGGCATGCTGGTGTACATGCTGATGGCCGCCGTGCTGCTCTACAAGCCCGAAGGCCTGTTCAAGCAGTG
>NZ_JAAQQT010000502.1:0-301 GCF_011742065.1 Aquabacterium sp. A08 | reverse complement strand
GCGCACGGGACAGGTTGGCGGTTTCGGCCGCAAAGTCGGCATCCTGAATCCGGCTGCGCGAAGCCGACAGGTTCTCGGACGTGACCTGCAGGTTGACAACAGTGGTCTCAAAGCGAGACTGCAAAGCACCAAAGCTGGCGCGCTGCCCGTTAACCGCAGCCAGAGCAGCGTCTATGATTTTGAGCGTTCGTGTTGAACCGTCAACAGTCGAAACATCAATCGAGTTGACAGCGCTGAGAGCAGAGCCACTTGCAGTAACCAATGGTGTGGTGGTCACATTACTGATTGCAAAGCCCTTGTC
>NZ_JAAQQT010000501.1:0-229 GCF_011742065.1 Aquabacterium sp. A08 | reverse complement strand
GCAACCGCTGCGCCGCTACTACCTGGGCGACGCCGCGGCGGCCGAAGCGGCCGCTGCCGCCGTGGCCAGCCAGGGCAAGGCCTGAGCCCGGCGCCGGCACCCCGGGCGGGCATCGGGGAACCGAAACGCGCCGCCGCATTCCTAGGTGTATATTGCAACGCAACCGTTCTAAGGGTTGAGTGATGGGCCAGAAATTGAAGATTGCCGGTTGGGTCGCCGTGGGCGCCCT
>NZ_JAAQQT010000500.1:0-317 GCF_011742065.1 Aquabacterium sp. A08 | reverse complement strand
AAGCGCACGCTGGAGATCTGGGACCGCCTGGGCGTGGGCGACCCGATGGTGGACAAGGGCGTGTCGTGGAACGTGGGCAAGGTGTTCTTCAAGGATCAGCAGGTGTACCAGTTCAACCTGCTGCCCGAAGCCGCGCACGA
Organism: Aquabacterium sp. A08; assembly: GCF_011742065.1. Classification (NCBI taxonomy): domain Bacteria; kingdom Pseudomonadati; phylum Pseudomonadota; class Betaproteobacteria; order Burkholderiales; family Sphaerotilaceae; genus Aquabacterium; species Aquabacterium sp. A08. The sequence continues at coordinate 177 of NZ_JAAQQT010000500.1, read as the reverse complement.
GCGCCCGGCCTTCATCAACCTGCAGCAGTACTACTGCGAGGCCTACCTGGTGGAGCGCTGCCTGCAGCTGCCCAACATCGACATCCGCTGGCGCCACCAGGTCACCGGCATTGCCACGCGCGACGACGGCGCGCTGCTGACCGTCCACACCCCCGACGGCGACTACGCGCTGGACGC
>NZ_JAAQQT010000499.1:0-254 GCF_011742065.1 Aquabacterium sp. A08 | reverse complement strand
CCGCTGTCGGCCGCCGACCTCCACCGCCTGCGCGAGTTCGCGCTGCGCCACAGCGCGCATGGCCAGGTGATCCAGTGGTGGCTGCAGCCCAAGGGACCTGACACGGTGCACCTGCTCGACACCGAGCCCGCCCCGGTGCAGCTGGCCTACGCGCTGCCCGATTTCGGCATCGAGATGCCGTTCAAGCCGACCGACTTCACCCAGGTCAACCCGCACATCAACCGCGTGCTGGTCGCGCGTGCGCTGCGCCTGCT
>NZ_JAAQQT010000498.1:0-254 GCF_011742065.1 Aquabacterium sp. A08 | reverse complement strand
CCGCTGTCGGCCGCCGACCTCCACCGCCTGCGCGAGTTCGCGCTGCGCCACAGCGCGCATGGCCAGGTGATCCAGTGGTGGCTGCAGCCCAAGGGGCCGGACACGGTGCACCTGCTCGATACCGAGCCCGCCCCGGTGCAGCTGGCCTACGCGCTGCCAGATTTCGGCATCGAGATGCCGTTCAAGCCGACCGACTTCACCCAGGTCAACCCGCACATCAACCGCGTGCTGGTCGCGCGTGCGCTGCGCCTGCT
>NZ_JAAQQT010000497.1:0-593 GCF_011742065.1 Aquabacterium sp. A08 | reverse complement strand
GCGCACGGTCAGGGTGTCTGTTGCCACGTCGCTGGGTTTCTGGACGATGCTGAAAAATCCTACTGGTGTGATGAGCCACATGGGGTCCTCCTTGCGTGGTTGTTCTGGTTTCGCTGCTGTGAACGTATCGAATTCGGACACGGCGCAAACAGCATCGCACAATGTTTAGGCCTTAGCCAGACCGCGTGTCACTGAGCCGGGATCTTGGCTTTGAAGAGCTTCTTGTTGGCCGAGTGCACGTGGCTGGCCTGCTTGAACTTGTCGAAGTAGGCCTGGTCGACTGTCCAGACGTCTTTGCCCAGCGGGGTCACGCCCAAGCCCTTGGACTTGAGCAAGGCGATCAGCCCGGCAATGTCGACCAGCGTGATCTGCACTTTGCCTGAACGCCTTGCCTCATTCACCGCTTCCACCGTGAAGCTGGAGGTGGTGAAGAAGATGCCGTGCTGGAAGCCTTGGTCCAGGGCACCTCGGAATTCACGGATCGCTGCAGGCTGCACCTTGTTGTCGGTGCCATAGCGCTTGCACTGCCAGGCCACCCGAAAGGTGATGAGTTTCAGCTCGTCCACCGAGTAGGTGGCGGTGCCGTCGATCCC
>NZ_JAAQQT010000496.1:0-258 GCF_011742065.1 Aquabacterium sp. A08 | reverse complement strand
CAGTTCGTCGTCTTGTACTTGCCCCTGGGGCGCTTGCTCTCACTCATGCTGCGAGCCTAGCAGCTGATTGGGGTGGATTTGTGCAACAGAGCCCTACGGACTGAAAGCGAAAAACAAAAGGCTTGCACCATCACTGATGCAAGCCTTTGATTTCAAAAGAAATTTTGGCTCCCCGACCTGGGCTCGAACCAGGGACCTACGGATTAACAGTCCGGCGCTCTACCGACTGAGCTATCGGGGAAAGACCAAGATCATAGC
>NZ_JAAQQT010000495.1:0-404 GCF_011742065.1 Aquabacterium sp. A08 | reverse complement strand
GGGTCCAGGGTGAAGCCGTACACGCCGGTGCCCACGGTCAGCACCAGCATGGTGGTGGGGCCGTAGAGGGCGTAGCCGGCCGCCATCTGCTGGGTGCCGGGCTGCAGGAAGTCGGCCTCGGTCACGTCGCGGCCGCTGTCGATCACGTCTTGCGGCGCGCGCAGCACGGAAAAGATGCTGCCGACCGAGACGTTGACGTCGATGTTGCTGGAGCCGTCCAGCGGGTCGAACACCAGCAGGTACTTGCCACGCGGGAACGCCGCCGGGATGTTGCTGGGCGCCTCCAGCTCCTCGCTGGCCATGCCGGCGAGGTGGCCCCCCCATTCGTTGGCGCGCAGGAACATCTCGTTGCTGATCACGTCGAGCTTCTGCTGGGTTTCGCCCTGGACGTTGACGCTGTCGCC
>NZ_JAAQQT010000494.1:0-242 GCF_011742065.1 Aquabacterium sp. A08 | reverse complement strand
CACATCGTGATCGAAGGCATGATCATTGCCGCGTACGCGATGGGCATTGCCGTGGGGTACAACTACATCCACGGCGAAATTTTCCAGGTGTACGAGCGCTTCGAGGCCGCGTTGGAAGAGGCGCGCGCCGCCGGTTACCTGGGTGAGCGCATCATGGGCTCGAACTTCTCGTTCCAGCTGCACGCCCACCACGGTTTCGGTGCCTACATTTGCGGCGAAGAAACCGCGCTGCTCGAATCGCT
>NZ_JAAQQT010000493.1:0-242 GCF_011742065.1 Aquabacterium sp. A08 | reverse complement strand
CACATCGTGATCGAAGGCATGATCATTGCCGCGTACGCGATGGGCATTGCCGTGGGGTACAACTACATCCACGGCGAAATTTTCCAGGTGTACGAACGCTTCGAAGCCGCGCTGGAAGAGGCGCGTGCCGCGGGTTACCTGGGTGATCGCATCATGGGCTCGAACTTCTCGTTCCAGCTGCACGCCCACCACGGTTTCGGTGCCTACATTTGCGGCGAAGAAACCGCGCTGCTCGAATCGCT
>NZ_JAAQQT010000492.1:0-999 GCF_011742065.1 Aquabacterium sp. A08 | reverse complement strand
CGCTGGGCCACCACCTGCCGGCCATCGACCGGCGCGTCGGGCACCGCGCCCGCCAGCCCGGGGGCCGGCCCCGGCTCCAGCGGCGCGCCGCCCGAAGCGGTCCGCAGGGGCACCACATGGGTCAAGCCCCCGTAGCCGCTGGTTCTGAAGCCGGTGGGGCCGAAACCGCCCGGCCGGCTCGGCACCCCGGTGGCGGCCATGGCGGCCGGCGCCATGGCCGGGCCGGCACGCCCGCTGCGTTTGACCAGGTCGCGCAGGTCGATCTGCGGCAGCACGCCGCGCGACAGCAGGAATCGGTTGGCCTCGTCGTAGCCTGCTGCCACCAGTTTGGCCAGCAGGGTGTGCAGCAGGGCTTGGTTGTGCTGCCAGTCGGTGCGGCTCAGGCCCGCGTCCAGCCAGGCGTCCACCAGGCCCTGGGTCACGTTCAGGGCCAGCACCGGGTCGCGCTTGTCCAGCTCGTCGGTCAGCTCCAAGTGCTGCAAGCGCAGCCGCAATTCGTTCAGGGCCTCGTGGCCTTTGTCCACCGCCACCAAGGCCGCCCGCGCCGCCAGAATCTGGCTTTCCACCGCCTCCTCGGCCACCAGGCTCAGCGCCGTACCGTCGTGGCCGTCAGAGGCCGGGGCCACCGGTTTGAGCGACCGGGACAGGCAGGTCCGGCACCGGTCCAGCCAGGCCGGGCCCAGGCGTTGCAGATGCACCCGGGTGTCCTGCAGGCGCTGGCTCGCGTCGCTGTACACCGCTTCGCTGCTCCGCTCCTGCAGGTCGTCCAGCAGACGCTGCAGCACCTGCGGCAGGTCGTCGATCAGGTGGCGCACGAACACCTGCCGGGCCTGGGCGGCCAGGGCAGGTGTTGCGGCCGGGGGCGGGTTCATGGGTGAGAGTATGCCAGCGGCCGCGCGTGCAACGGGCCGCCGCGGGCGCGCATCAGACCGCCGCGCCGGCGTTCGGGTCGTCCGGGTCTTCGGCCTTCTTGGTGGGCTTGATCAGGTCCTCGCGGCG
>NZ_JAAQQT010000491.1:0-233 GCF_011742065.1 Aquabacterium sp. A08 | reverse complement strand
GAACTGGGCGGCAACGCGCCCTTCATCGTGTTCGACGACGCCGACATCGACTCGGCGGTGGAAGGGGCGTTTGCCAGCAAGTACCGCAACGCCGGCCAGACCTGCGTCTGCTCCAACCGCCTGTACGTGCAGGCCGGTGTGTACGACGAGTTCGTGACCAAGTTCGCCGCCAAGGTGGCCACCGCCAAGGTGGGCAACGGTTTCGAGGACGGCGTGAACCAGGGCCCGCTGAT
>NZ_JAAQQT010000490.1:0-233 GCF_011742065.1 Aquabacterium sp. A08 | reverse complement strand
GAACTGGGCGGCAACGCGCCCTTCATCGTGTTCGACGACGCCGACATCGACTCGGCGGTGGAAGGGGCGTTTGCCAGCAAGTACCGCAACGCCGGGCAGACTTGCGTGTGCTCGAACCGCATCTACGTGCAGGAAGGCGTGTACGACGAGTTCGTGACCAAGTTCGCCGCCAAGGTGGCCACCGCCAAGGTGGGCAACGGTTTCGAGGACGGCGTGAACCAGGGCCCGCTGAT
>NZ_JAAQQT010000489.1:0-382 GCF_011742065.1 Aquabacterium sp. A08 | reverse complement strand
ACGCAGCATGCAGCTGCAGGCCACGCTGCACGACGGCGTGCTGACGCTGAGCAGCGACAAGGGCAGCGTGGCGCTGGAGCCGGTGCGCTGGAAGTAATCCTGCGCGCCTTCAGCGCAACAGCAGCGTCGGCACCGGCGCGGCGCGCAGCAGGCCGTTGGTCTTGCTGCCCATCAGCAGACCGCGCAGCAGGTAATGGCTGTAGGCCCCAATGACCGGCAGCCCCACCTGGTGCCTACCGCGCGCGCTGCCGTTGGGTCAGGCCGGGCCGAGCACCAGCAGCGCCAGGGCGGCCACCGCCGCCGTTTCGGCCCGCAGCACGCGGGGCCCCAGGCCGACCGGCGCCCAGCCCTGGCCCAGCAGGCGCTGTTCTTCGGCGGGCGA
>NZ_JAAQQT010000042.1:0-215 GCF_011742065.1 Aquabacterium sp. A08 | reverse complement strand
GTGACCACCGCCGACGACGGCCAGCTCGCCCTGGACGCCCTGGCCCAGGCCAGCGAGCCCTTCGATGCCGTCTTCATGGACATGCAGATGCCGGTGATGGACGGCCTGCAGGCCACCCGTGCCCTGCGCGCCGAGCCGCGCTGGCAGGCGCTGCCCGTCATCGCCATGACGGCCAATGCCATGGCCCAGGACCGCCAGCGCTGCCTGGACGCGGG
>NZ_JAAQQT010000488.1:0-254 GCF_011742065.1 Aquabacterium sp. A08 | reverse complement strand
ACCAGGGTGAACAGCGGCAGCCCGCTGTCGCGCAGGCGGCGGGTGCCGCCCAGTTCGGGCAGGGCCACAATGGCCGCGCCCTCGGTCACGGTGGCACCCAGCTTTTCCAGCAGCTTGCGGCCCGCCATCATGGTGCCGCCGGTGGCGATCAGGTCGTCAATCAGCAGCACCCGGTCGCCGCTTTTCACCGCGTCGGTGTGCAACTCCACGGTGGCGCTGCCGTATTCCAGCTCGTAGGTTTCCTCCACCGTGGT
>NZ_JAAQQT010000487.1:0-254 GCF_011742065.1 Aquabacterium sp. A08 | reverse complement strand
ACCAGGGTGAACAGCGGCAGCCCGCTGTCGCGCAGGCGGCGGGTGCCGCCCAGTTCGGGCAGGGCCACAATGGCCGCGCCCTCGGTCACGGTGGCGCCCAGCTTTTCCAGCAGCTTGCGGCCCGCCATCATGGTGCCGCCGGTGGCGATCAGGTCGTCGATCAGCAGCACCCGGTCGCCGCTTTTCACCGCGTCGGTGTGCAACTCCACGGTGGCGCTGCCGTATTCCAGCTCGTAGGTTTCCTCCACCGTGGT
>NZ_JAAQQT010000486.1:0-232 GCF_011742065.1 Aquabacterium sp. A08 | reverse complement strand
CCGCGCCTGCCCCGCCTGTGGCGTGGCCAACAAGCCCGAAGCCCGCTTCTGCGCCGGGTGCGGGCATGGCCTGCAAACGCCGCCGGCAGCGCCCAGCGAGGCGCCCGCCCCTGTGGCACCCCCCCCGGCGGTGGTGGCTGCACCTGCACCTGCACCTGCACCTGCACCTGCACCTGCACCTGCACCTGCACCTGCACCTGCACCTGCACCTGCACCTGCACCGGAACCAGCT
>NZ_JAAQQT010000485.1:0-296 GCF_011742065.1 Aquabacterium sp. A08 | reverse complement strand
TACCTGCGCCGCCTGAACAATTCCGAGCTGGCCAACGCCGAATCGCTGTGGCTGGGCATCAAGATCGAAAACCGTTTGCAAAACCGGGAAGCGGCAGCCCAGCTGGGCACCCAGCTGCGCCGCCGTTTCCCCGAATCGCGCGAGGCCGGGGCCTTGGAGCGGGGAGCTTTCAATGAGTGACGTGGCCAACGCCGCCGAGGTGGCGACCGCGCCGAACCTGTTGCCCCAGACCGCGTTGCGCCAGGCGCGCGAGCGGGCGGGGCTGGCCCTGCCGGCCCTGGCGGCCATGCTGAAGG
>NZ_JAAQQT010000484.1:0-385 GCF_011742065.1 Aquabacterium sp. A08 | reverse complement strand
GCCTGGGCTACCAGGAACAGAAGCACGAATCCACCCCCGGCAGCGACCGCGAGTACACCGCCCTGTCGGGCGCGTACAACTTTGGCGTGGCCCGCTTGTCGGCCGGCTACCAACACGCCAAGAACGGCAGCAACGCCAAAGACAACGAGTACAGCATCGGCGTGAACGTGCCGGTGGACAAGTTCAACATCTCTGTGGGCTACGCCAGCAGCAAGTCCAAGAACGCCGCCGGCGCCACCACTGCCAAGGGCTCGGGCTTTGCCGTGGGCGCCACCTACTCGCTGTCCAAACGCACCAGCCTGTACGCCGGCTGGCGCGACACCAGCCGCAAGAACGCTGTGACCGGCGTTAAGTCGGCCGACGAGCGCCTGTACGCCGCTGGCAT
>NZ_JAAQQT010000483.1:0-218 GCF_011742065.1 Aquabacterium sp. A08 | reverse complement strand
CGGTCGATTTCGCGGTGCAGGCGCGCCTGGCCGGGCAGGTCCAGGCTGGCGTAGGGTTCGTCCAGCAGCAGCACCCGGGGCGCGGCGATCAGCAGGGCCAGCCAGCAGACGTGCTGGCGCTGGCCCTGGCTCAGGCTGCCGATGGCGCGGTCGGCCCAGTCGGCCAGGCCGCGCTCGGCCAGCCAGGCGCTGGCCTGGGCCTGCGCCGCCTTGCGCGC
>NZ_JAAQQT010000482.1:0-395 GCF_011742065.1 Aquabacterium sp. A08 | reverse complement strand
ACACGCCCACGCTGGCCGACTGCTACCTGGTGCCGCAGGTGGAAAGCGCCCGCCGCTTCCAGGTGGACCTGAACCGCTGGCCGCTGATCCAGCAGGTGGAGGCCGCCTGCCTGGCCCTGCCCGCTTTTGCCGACGCGGCCCCCGGGAAACAGCCCGACGCCGCCTGACCTGTCTGAGCCCGCGCCCCCACACCCTGGGGCCGCGGGCCGTTTATTTGCGTTCAAGGAACCCGCCATGATCCAACTCCCTGCCCTGCGCACCCTCGCGGCCGGCCTGGCCTTCGCCGCCACCGCCTTCACCGCCCAGGCCCAGACCCTCAAGCTCGGCCACGTCACCCCGCCCACCCATGTGTGGCACCAGGTGTCCGAAAAAATCAACGCCGACCTGCAAAAAGC
>NZ_JAAQQT010000481.1:0-200 GCF_011742065.1 Aquabacterium sp. A08 | reverse complement strand
CGCGTGGTGGACGCGTCCACCTGCGAAAACGGCTGGAACAGCAGGGCCTGCTTGTCGGGGGCGATGCCGATGCCGGTGTCCACCACCGCGAACTCGACCCCGGCGCCCAGCGGCCGGGCCTCCAGGCGCACCCGGCCCTGGGCCGTGAACTTCAGGGCGTTGCTGACCAGGTTGTTGAGCATCTGGCGCAGCCGCGCCGC
>NZ_JAAQQT010000480.1:0-485 GCF_011742065.1 Aquabacterium sp. A08 | reverse complement strand
CACTGCAAGACCTGCGACATCAAGGACCCGACGCAGAACATCGTCTGGGTCACGCCCGAGGGCGGTGGCGGGCCCAATTACGCGGGGATGTGAGGATCGGCGGCGCGCAGTGCGCCGCTGCCACTTCAATCCGCGTCGTCGATCGCGGGCCAATCCACCGTTGGGGTGGCGTCGGCGGGCGCGTCCAGGGCCTGGTTCAAGGTCCGGTTCATCTGGGCAAACAGCTGCAGCTTGCGGGTCAGGTCGCGCAGGTGGCCCGCCATGCGCTGCGCCAAGGTCAGCAACAAACGGCTCGCCACCGCCGGGTGCTCGTCCATCAGACGCTCCAACTCGTCGCGGCCCAGGGCGGCCAGCCGCAGTTCGGTGCTGGCCACACAGCTGGCCGAACGCGGGCCGCCGTCCAGCAGGCTGAGCTCTCCGATCCAGCTGCCTGGCCCCATGACGCGCACCACCATGCCGGCCGCCTCCAGCTGCAGGGCCTGGCT
>NZ_JAAQQT010000479.1:0-378 GCF_011742065.1 Aquabacterium sp. A08 | reverse complement strand
CCGTTCCGGGTGGCCCTGATCGACTGGCAGATGCCCGGCCTGGACGGGCTGGAAACCGCGCGCCGGGTGCCGGCGCTGGGCCTGCGCCAGCCGCCCCAGCTGGCGCTGGTCACCGCCTTCGGCCACGACGACGTGTACGCCCAGGCGCGCGAGGTGGGCATGCGCCACGTTCTGGTCAAGCCGGTCACCGCGTCGGTGCTGTTCGACACCTTGGTGGACGTGGTCAGCGCCCTGCCCAGCGGCCAGGCGCCCGCCCCGCAGCCCCAGCCGCACGGAGACCCCAGCGCACGGCTGGCCCAGCTGCGCGGCGCCCACGTGCTGCTGGTCGAGGACAACGACATCAACCAGCAGGTCGCCCGCGAGATGCTGCAGCAGGCC
>NZ_JAAQQT010000478.1:0-473 GCF_011742065.1 Aquabacterium sp. A08 | reverse complement strand
GCCTTGCTCGACCGCCTGCGCGACGACCTGCCCCCCGGCGTCAGCGTGCAGATCGCCAACGACAACTCGGTCTTCATCGACCGCTCCATCCAGGCCGTCTACACCACCATCCTGGAAGCGGTGGTGCTGGTGTCGCTGGTCATCTTCGTGTTCCTGCGCAGCCTGCGCGCGTCCATCATCCCGTTGGTCACGATTCCCGTCAGCCTGATCGGCGCCTTCGCCCTCATGGCGCTGTTCGGCTTTTCCATCAACACCCTCACCCTGCTGGCGCTGGTGCTGGCCATCGGGCTGGTGGTGGACGACGCCATCGTGGTGCTGGAAAACATCTACCGCCACATCGAGGACGGCATGGCGCCGTTCGCCGCCGCCATCCGGGGTGCCAAGGAAATTGGCTTTGCGGTGGTCGCCATGACGCTGACCCTGGCCGCGGTGTACGCGCCGCTGGCCTTCACGCCCGGGCGCACCGGGCGCCT
>NZ_JAAQQT010000477.1:0-252 GCF_011742065.1 Aquabacterium sp. A08 | reverse complement strand
TTTGCCTGGCGCACCAGGGCCAGGTGCCCGGCGTGCAGGTTGCCCATGGTGGGCACGAAGGCGGGCGCGTCGAAGCGGGCCAGCACCTGGCGCAGTTCGGCAATGGTGTGAACGACTTGCATACAAACGGGGCGGGGCGGTTTACCAGGCGTGCAGCGCGTTGTCGGGGAAGCTGCCGTCCTTCACGGCGGCCACGTAGGCGGCCATGGCGGCCTTGACGCTGGCCGAGCCGTCCATGAAGTTGCGCACGAA
>NZ_JAAQQT010000476.1:0-269 GCF_011742065.1 Aquabacterium sp. A08 | reverse complement strand
CGCATTCCTAGGTGTATATTGCAACGCAACCGTTCTAAGGGTTGAGTGATGGGCCAGAAATTGAAGATTGCCGGTTGGGTCGCCGTGGGCGCCCTTGCCGGCGCGTTGACCACCGTGCAGCTGCAGGCCGTGGCGCGGGGGGCCCTGTCGCCGCTGCCGCTGGAAGAACTGCAGCAGTTGGCCGCCGTTTTCGGCATGGTCAAGAGCGACTACGTGGAGCCGGTGGACGAGAAAAAGCTCATCACCGACGCCATCTCGGGCATGGTGTC
>NZ_JAAQQT010000475.1:0-971 GCF_011742065.1 Aquabacterium sp. A08 | reverse complement strand
ACGCCCTTGGCGTTCTTGAGGCCCTTGGCCTCGGCGGCCGCGGCCCACTTGTCTTCCAGCGCGGCCTGCTTGGCCTTCACTTCGTTGACGAAGGCCTGCGGCGCGGCGGTCTGTTGCACCCCTTGGGTGACCTGCGCGCCTTCGCGCGAGGCTTTGTCCAGCGCGTCCCACCCTTGGCCGAACAGGCGGGCCACGTACTCGCCGGAGAGTTTGTCGACCACGGCTTTCTGTTCGGCGGTGAGCGACTTGTATTTGTCTGCGTTCATCAGGAATACGAACGAGCTGTTGTACAGGCCTCCCGGGAAACGCGTGACGTGCTTGACCATGTTCAGCTTGAACGAGGCCAAGGACTCGTCCGGCAGGAAGGTGCCGTCCATGACGCCGGTGGACAGCAGTTCGTAGGACTCGGTCGCGGGTTTGAGCGTCACGTTCCAGCCCATGGCTTTGGAGAGCTCGCTGATGTTGCCGCCGCCGATGCGGAACTTGAGCGAAGCCACGTCGGCGGCCGACGTGATGGGTTTTTTGGTGTTGAAGATGACGCCGGGGCCGTGGGTGAACACGCCCAGCACCTTGGCCCCGCGGTGCTCGCCGATGGGGGCGAAATGCTTCTGGTAAATGCGCTGGTAGGCCACTGAGGTCGATTCAGAACTGTCGCCCAGGAAGGGGAATTCGGCCACCTGGGTGAAGACAAACCGGCCAGGCGTGTACCCGTCCACGGTGAATGAAATGTCGGCGATGCCGTCCCGGACCGCGTCGAAGGTGCCGGGCGGCGCCACCACCGCCTTGGGCAGGATGTTGCACTTGAGACTGTTCTTGGATTCCTGTTCCAGGGCGGCGCACCACTTGGTCTGGCTGACGCTCACGGTGTGGGTGGGGGGCAGCCAGCTCGAGACGGTCAGCACCGTCTGGGCGAAGGCGGTGGCGCTGCCCGACAGCAAAAGGGCACAGGTCAGGGGGCGAAGTGTCATGCG
>NZ_JAAQQT010000474.1:0-420 GCF_011742065.1 Aquabacterium sp. A08 | reverse complement strand
GGCGTGTTCGCCGCCGGCGACGTGCAGGACCACATTTACCGCCAGGCCATCACCAGCGCCGGCACCGGCTGCATGGCCGCGCTGGACGCGCAGCGTTTCTTGGAACAGCACGCCGGCTGAGGCCCCATTGGCGCCCGGCGGCGTGGATGATTTGCCAGACCGCCGGGCCAAAGCTATAATGCGCGTTTTGCTTTGCGGCCCCACGGGGCAGCAAGACAGAAAAATTCACCGCCCGCGAGCCGGAGCCGTCCACACCGCCTGAGAAGGTCGTGGGGCAGTCGGCACAACACAGGACGTGGGCGAGGTGCGGCGAACAGCCGTTAATTTTTTACTGGAGTGTCCATCATGGCACGCGTGTGTGAAGTCACGGGCAAGAAGCCCATGGTCGGGAACAACGTTTCCCACGCCAACAACAAAACC
>NZ_JAAQQT010000473.1:0-288 GCF_011742065.1 Aquabacterium sp. A08 | reverse complement strand
GGGCCTGGGGAGGCCCTGGCCGGACCCGGGTCTTTCATTCGGTTTATAGAATATAAGCATTCAGTATTTGTACCAATGTGCAACACCGCACCTTGGTTTAAGCTGAAAGCTGCTTGGGCGTGTGCCATTGTGGTCCGCCCCGACCGAACCGGAGACCCCACCCATGACCCTACACACCCAACGCCGCACCGTACTCAAGAGCACGGGAGCGATGGCCACGCTGCTGTCGCTGGGCCTTGTGACGGCCGAACAGGCCCAGGCCGCCGGCCGCGCCGGCTTTGACGCCAA
>NZ_JAAQQT010000472.1:0-239 GCF_011742065.1 Aquabacterium sp. A08 | reverse complement strand
CTGCTGGACCTGCTGCGCGAGGACCTGCACCTGAGCGCCACCAAGGAAGGCTGCGGCGAGGGCGACTGCGGCGCCTGCACCGTGGTGCTGGCCGACACCGACGGCGACGGCCTGCGCTACCGCGCGGTCAACAGCTGCATCCAGCTGGCCCACGCGGTGCACGGCCAGGCGCTGTGGACGGCCGCCGACCTGGCCTGCGACCCGCTGATCGACCGCCAGGGCGCCGCGCTGCACCCGGC
>NZ_JAAQQT010000471.1:0-236 GCF_011742065.1 Aquabacterium sp. A08 | reverse complement strand
ACGGCCCCCGATTCGGTCGGCGTCATCACCCCCAGCATGATGCCGGCGATCACCACCACCGGGATGACGGCGGGCACCAGGCCCTCCACCACCACCTTGAGCGAGCCGGTGCCGGGGTTCGAGCGCCCGGCCGGCAGGCCCGGCCCGACGAGCCCGCTCAGGAAGATCACCAGCGCCAGCGCCGCCACGATCAGCAGGCCCGGCACGATGCCGGCGATGAACAGCGGCGCGATCGG
>NZ_JAAQQT010000470.1:0-488 GCF_011742065.1 Aquabacterium sp. A08 | reverse complement strand
AACTGGCGGCCGTCCACCAGCAGCTGCGCGCCTTCGGCCTGCCCGGCGGCGATGTAGCCGCTGATGCGGGCGTGGGCGGCGGGGGTGACGATGGGGCCCATTTCGGCGGCCAGGTTGGTGCCGTTGAGCACCTTGAGCTGCTTCGTGCGCTCCACCAGCAGGGGCATGACCCGGTCGGCCACGTCGCCCACCAACACCGCCACGCTGATGGCCATGCAGCGCTCGCCGGCCGAGCCGTAGGCCGCGCCAATGAGCGCGTCCACCACCTGGTTCACGTCGGCGTCGGGCATGACGACCATGTGGTTCTTGGCGCCGCCCAGGGCCTGCACCCGCTTGCCGTGGCGCGCGCCGGTTTCGTAGATGTAGTTGGCAATCGGGGTGGAGCCCACAAAGCTCACCGCCTTCACGTCCGGGTGGTCCAGCAGCGCGTCCACGGCTTCCTTGTCGCCCTGCACCACGTTGAACACGCCGTCGGGCAGGCCGGCCTG
>NZ_JAAQQT010000469.1:0-458 GCF_011742065.1 Aquabacterium sp. A08 | reverse complement strand
CGCGGCTTCCTGCTGGGCGGCACCTCTGGGCGCACCACGCTGAACGGCGAAGGCCTGCAGCACGAGGACGGCCACAGCCACATCATGGCCGGCACCATTCCGAACTGCATCTCCTACGACCCCACGTTCGCCCACGAGGTGGCGGTGATCCTGCACCATGGCCTCAAGCGCATGGTGGAAAAGCAGGACAACGTCTTCTACTACCTGACGCTGCTGAACGAAAACTACGCCATGCCGGGCCTGACGCCGGGCACCGAAGAGCAGATCATCAAGGGCATGTACCTGTGCAAGGAAGGCGTCAAGCTGACCCCGCGCGTGCAACTGCTGGGTTCGGGCACCATCCTGCGCGAGAGCATTGCCGCGCAAGCGTTGCTGGAAAAGGACTGGGGCGTGGCCGCCAACGTGTGGAGCTGCCCGAGCTTCAACGAACTGACCCGCGATGGCCAGGACGCCGAGCG
>NZ_JAAQQT010000468.1:0-441 GCF_011742065.1 Aquabacterium sp. A08 | reverse complement strand
GCCGTTGAACTCGGTGGTCACCGCGATGCGGTCCAGCTCCGACAGCAGTTGCCCCACTTCTGCCTGCAGCGCCTTGCGGTCGCTGGCGCTGTTGGTGGCGTTGGCCGATTGCACCGAAAGTTCACGAACGCGTTGAAGGATGTCGCCTGCAGATTTCAAAGCGCCTTCCGCAGTCTGGGCGAGAGAGACACCGTCGTTGGCGTTGCGCACTGCTTGGTTCAGGCCGCGAATCTGGGCACTGAACCGTTCAGAGATGGCCAGACCGGCAGCGTCGTCCTTGGCGCTGTTAATGCGCAGACCCGACGACAGGCGTTGGATGGATTGGGACAACTGCGACTGACTGGTTGTCAGGTTGCGTTGGGCCGTCAAAGAGTTGACGTTGGTGTTGATGATGGCTGCCATAGCTTTTTCTCCAGTAAGGACCGTTTGACACGGAGTTGC
>NZ_JAAQQT010000467.1:0-610 GCF_011742065.1 Aquabacterium sp. A08 | reverse complement strand
TGAAGCAGGAGCGGCGAACGCCTCGGTACACAACGCGAGTGGGTGAGTTGGTGGTGCTGCGGGGCTAGAACACTGCACACTGGATGTCGGGATTGTAGCGTTAGCGGCCTTCAAGTTTTACCTCAGGTGCACACCCGGACTCCAGTAAGCGGCTGTTGGATGCAACAACAGCGCGCTGACCCTGATGGCGGCTTTGAGTGGCACAGCGGCCCAAATACTTCGTCGACCAGCCTCGTGCTCTACCACCGATCAGTCCATAGTGGGTGTATAGCGTTCTGAACTGCCCCCCGCTAGCCGTACCAAGCAAAATGAGAGAAGTCCGTCAACCCGGGAGAATGAGGCTCCTCTACTTGCTCGACAAAAATCGCGTCCGGGCCTACAGTGCCTCAAACCATGGAAGAGGACGCCTTGGACGATTCACACGCATCATCACCATCGGCGCCTGGAGTTTCCGGGGTCAACGTTTTGCTTTATCAGTTGATTCGTGAAAACCGAGCCATCTTGTCATCCCTGACCAGCGCAGAGCATGACCTGAAGAAACTCAAGCTGGAACTGGACATGGCCCTTGATGGGCAACTTCAACTGTCCATCAAATTGGCGGACGCCGACA
>NZ_JAAQQT010000466.1:0-281 GCF_011742065.1 Aquabacterium sp. A08 | reverse complement strand
ACCGGCGCCAGGCTGTGGCTGGCGTCGCCGGTGCGGAAGGCGGCAATCGCCTGCGACAGGCGCTCGGTCTGGTCGCGCAGGCTTTCGGCCGCGGCGGCGCTTTCTTCCACCAGCGCGGCGTTCTGCTGGGTCATCTGGTCGAGCTGGTTCACCGCCACGTTGACCTGGCCGATGCCGTCGCTCTGCTCGGCCGCGGCCGCGGTGATCTCGCCGATGATGTCGGTCACCCGCTGCACGCTGCTGACGATTTCGCTCATGGTGGTGCCGGCGTCTTCCACCAG
>NZ_JAAQQT010000465.1:0-318 GCF_011742065.1 Aquabacterium sp. A08 | reverse complement strand
ACGGCCAGGGCGCTGGGCATCAGCCCGCGCACCGTGGAAATCTACCGCGCCCGCCTGATGCGCAAGTACCAGGCCAGCAGTTCCGTCGATCTGGTCCAGCGCCTGCTGACCGGCTGACCCCACCGAGGCCCACCGCATGACCCCCTCCATCGAAGAGTTGCTGGCGCGCATCAAAACCCTGCAAGAGCAGTTGGAACAGGAGTACGCCGCGCTGCGCGCCCAGTTCGAGCAGCAGCGCCAGGCCCTGGCCGACCGCTTTGTGGAACTGCAGCGCCAGCAGCGGGTGGGCCTGTGGCGCTACCTGCGCGGCAGCCGCCT
>NZ_JAAQQT010000464.1:0-221 GCF_011742065.1 Aquabacterium sp. A08 | reverse complement strand
AAAGGCTCCGAGCCCGGTGCCCACATCCTCTCCGGCGCGGTGATGGACCCCATCGCCTTGAACGAGCTGCTGCCCAACTGGAAAGAACTGGGCGCGCCGCTGAACCAGCCCGTCACAGGCGACGAAGTGCTGTTCCTGAAAGAGCAAGGCGCCACCAAGACCCCCGACGCCCTGGTGCCCGACTGCTTCCACAACCACGGCAACTACGTCATCAGCCTGGG
>NZ_JAAQQT010000463.1:0-231 GCF_011742065.1 Aquabacterium sp. A08 | reverse complement strand
CCCTACCACATCGAGCAGGACCCGTCGGCCCCGCGCGACCCGCTGCCCGACGGCGCCAGCTTCAAGCGCCAGTACGCCCCGCACCAGATCGGCGGGGGCTTTGCCGAAGGCGGCGTGGTATCGATGCAGAGCAGCGCCTACGGCGTGGCCGATGACGGCACCCCGGTCTGGCAAGGCGACCCGAACGGCCTGGGCGTGCCCGGCGCCGCCCCGGCCCAGCCCATGAGCGCG
>NZ_JAAQQT010000462.1:0-267 GCF_011742065.1 Aquabacterium sp. A08 | reverse complement strand
GGCTCCATCGAGCTGCCCGAAGGCAAGGAAATGGTCATGCCCGGCGACAACGTGTCGATCACCGTCAAGCTGATCGCCCCCATCGCCATGGAAGAAGGCCTGCGCTTCGCCATCCGTGAAGGCGGTCGCACCGTCGGCGCCGGCGTCGTGGCCAAGATCATCGACTGATTTTTTTCGGTTCTAGGGGTATAGCTCAATTGGCAGAGCGTCGGTCTCCAAAACCGAAGGTTGTAGGTTCGATTCCTACTGCCCCTGCCACCCGGCAGT
>NZ_JAAQQT010000461.1:0-237 GCF_011742065.1 Aquabacterium sp. A08 | reverse complement strand
ACCGCGCGCTTGGTGGCGTTGTAGGCCGGCCCGGTCAACCTGGAGGCGTACAGGCCGGCCCAGGACGAGACGTTGACGATCAGGCCGCCGCCCTGGCGGCGCATGGCCGGCAGCGCCGCGTGCACGCAGTAAAACAGGCCGGAGAGGTTGATGGCGACCACCTCGTCCCAGGCCTCGGGGGTGAGCACGTCGAAATTGCGCCGGGTGGCGTTGGTGCCCGCGCTGTTGACCAAAATG
>NZ_JAAQQT010000460.1:0-409 GCF_011742065.1 Aquabacterium sp. A08 | reverse complement strand
CTGATGCTGGCGGGGATTTCCCACGACCTGCGCACGCCGCTGGCCCGGCTGCGGCTGGAAACCGAGATGAGCGTGCCCGACCCCAGCACCCGGGAACTGATGGCGGCCGACATCGAGCAGGTCAACACCATCATCGACAAGTTCATGGACTATGCCCGCAACCGCCAGGCGCGGCTGGAACCGGTGGACCTGGGCGAGGCGGTGACCAGCAGCCTGCAGCCGCTGGCCAACCTGCCCAACTGGGCGGTGGACGCGCAATGCCCCCCCGGCCTGAAGGTGTGGGGCGATGCGGTGGAACTGCGGCGGGTGCTGAGCAACCTGCTGGAAAACGCCGCCCGCTACGGCCGCGACCCGCAAGGGCAGGCCCAGGTGGAGCTGCGCGCCACGGCGGCGGGCAAATGGGTGCAGT
>NZ_JAAQQT010000459.1:0-409 GCF_011742065.1 Aquabacterium sp. A08 | reverse complement strand
CTGATGCTGGCGGGGATTTCCCACGACCTGCGCACGCCGCTGGCCCGGCTGCGGCTGGAAACCGAGATGAGCGTGCCCGACCCCAGCACCCGGGAGCTGATGGCGGCCGACATCGAGCAGGTCAACACCATCATCGACAAGTTCATGGACTACGCCCGCAACCGCCAGGCGCGGCTGGAACCAGTGGACCTGGGCGAGGCGGTGGCCAGCAGCCTGCAGCCGCTGGCCAACCTCCCCGGCTGGGGGGTGGACGCGCAATGCCCCCCCGGCCTGAAAGTGTGGGGCGATGCGGTGGAACTGCGGCGGGTGCTGACCAACCTGCTGGAAAACGCCGCCCGCTACGGCCGCGACCCGCAAGGGCAGGCCCAGGTGGAGCTGCGCGCCACGGCGGCGGGCAAATGGGTGCAGT
>NZ_JAAQQT010000458.1:0-634 GCF_011742065.1 Aquabacterium sp. A08 | reverse complement strand
GTGCAGGACCAGGCCGAGACGCCGCAGCGGGTGGCGCAGGCGCTGGCCGCGGGCGATGGGGCGCTGGCGCACCGCTTGGTGCACACGCTCAAGGGTGTGGCGGGCAACCTGGGGGCCACGGCGGTGCAGGACGCGGCCCAGGCGCTGGATGTGCGCTTGCGCGCGGCGCTGGAAGGACAGGAATCGCAAGCGGTGCAAACCTCGGCGGCTGCCCAGGAACCGGCGCCCGTGCCCGATGCGGCGCTGGCCGAGGCGCTGGCGCACCTGCACGCCCGCCAGGACACGCTGGTGGCCGGCTTGCGCGACTGGCTGGCGCGCTCCGGCCAGCCGCAGCCCGCGCCAGAGGCGGCGTCAGCGGACACCGAAGCCCAAGCGCCCGCCCAGAACACCAACCCACCCGAAGCCCCTTCCACCCCCGGCCAGTTCGCCCCCCTGCTGGACTGGCTGGACCGTGGCGACACCCGCGCCATCGATTGGGCCCAGGCCCACGCCTCGGCCCTGCAGCGGGCGCTCGGCGCCCAGTACCCGGCCTTCCGCACCGCCGTGGCCGCCTTCGATTTCCCCACCGCCGCCGCCCTGCTGCGCCTGGCCGACAATACCCCGCACACCGCCCCCTAGGCTAGCCCCATGAGCA
>NZ_JAAQQT010000457.1:0-691 GCF_011742065.1 Aquabacterium sp. A08 | reverse complement strand
TTCAGGATGCCGACTTTGCGGCCGAAACCGCCAACCTGTCCCGTGCGCAGATCCTGCAGCAGGCCGGCACCGCCATGGTGGCGCAAGCCAACCAGATTCCCCAGGGCGTGTTGCAGTTGCTGCAGGGTTAAGCTCAAAGGCATGACAGCGGTTAGATTCCGTTGCCATGCCCTCCAAAATCCCCCAATCCGTCCTTGTCGTCATCCACACCCCGGCGCTGGAGGTGCTGCTCATCGAGCGCGCCGACGCGCCGGGCTTCTGGCAGTCCGTCACGGGTGCGAAGGACTTTGAAGACGAGCCCTGGGCCGCCACCGCCGCGCGCGAGGTGGCGGAAGAAACCGGCATCGACGCCCACGGCCCCGGCTGCACCCTGAGCGACTGGGGGCTGGAGAACGTGTATGAAATCTACCCCCAGTGGCGGCACCGCTACGCGCCCGGCGTCACCCACAACACCGAACACCTGTTCGGCCTGCGGGTGCCCACCGGCACCCCGGTCCGCCTGAGCCCGCGCGAGCACACCGCCCACGCCTGGCTGCCCTGGCGCGCCGCGGCCGACCGCTGCTTTTCGCCGTCCAACGCCGAGGCCATTCTGTGGTTGCCGCGCCTGTCAAACCCCGGGCTTTGATGGCATGATTTCCGCATGAACACCCTGCGCGTGGCCACCTACAACATCCACAAGGGCGTGCAGGGC
>NZ_JAAQQT010000456.1:0-401 GCF_011742065.1 Aquabacterium sp. A08 | reverse complement strand
CCAGAAGGTCAGGGCGGCGTAATAGCCTTCCCAGACACAGCCGTTGCAGCCCCGGCCGCAACAGGTGGTGGGCTCGGGCGGTGGCGCACGCAGCGCCACGCCGGCCTGGGCCAGGGCGGCCTGGACCGCGGCGATGCGCTGGCGCGCGTCCGGCAGGGTGCTGGGGGCGAAGGCGGGTGGGGTGGACAAGGGCACGGACCCGACTGTAACCGCATGCCACGCCGCCCCAGGACCGTTCCGGCCCGGCCGACTGCACGCAGCCCAGGGGCTGGGTGCGCCGGCCGGGGTGTTCAGGGCGCGGGGCCGGGCGGGCCGTCTTTCGACACCGCCCACAACACCCGTTCCGGCGTGGCCGGCGCGTCCAGGCGCACCGGGGCACCGTCGCCGCGCGCCTGCGCCAC
>NZ_JAAQQT010000455.1:0-694 GCF_011742065.1 Aquabacterium sp. A08 | reverse complement strand
CGCGCCCTTGAACTTGAACAGCAGGAAGGGGTTCTGCGACACCGCCCCGCTCCAGTCGGCTTGCAGCACGGTCTTGCCTTTGTGCGTGGCTTCCACGCTGGTGATGTGGTGCGCCGGCACGGTGTTGCCGGCCGCGTCTTTGCGCGCGCCCGACTCCATCGGGTGGGACATGAGCACGCGGACGGTGGTGATGCCGCCGGCTTCGGCGGCGCGGATGCGCATGGGATCTGCCATGGTTTGGACTCCTGTGTGCGTTGTGTGTGATCCGCCCGCCTCAGCCGCCGCAGCCACCCAGGGTGACTTTGGTTTCTTTGGTCGCGGTGTAGAGCTTGCCGTCGGCCTTGACGAGCGCCAGCACGTTGGTGCTCTGGCCCATCTTCAGGCGCGTCTGCACCTCGGCTTCGGTGCCCGCGGGAATGGTGAAGCCGGCCGCCAGCGGCGTCGGGTTCTTCTCCACCAGCAGGTAGATGGCGGTGGTGTTGGCCAGCTTGCTGGTCGCGCCCACCGGCACCACGGCACCGTTTTCGGCGATGTCGGGCGAAACGATGGTGACCTGGTCGTTGGCGGCGGCACCGCCGCCCAGCGCTTTGACCGCGTCTTCCACGCTCTTGGCGTCAAAGCCGGCGCGGCCGGCGGCCTGGGCCTGTTCGGCCGTCACAAGGCCCAGCGACAGCAGCGTGGCCATCGCTCCCGT
>NZ_JAAQQT010000454.1:0-324 GCF_011742065.1 Aquabacterium sp. A08 | reverse complement strand
AACACCAGGTCCATGAAGCCTTTGAACATGCCGTGCAGCCGGTCGTCGCGCAGCGGCGGCCGCGGCGCGCCGCCCAGCGTGTGGGCGGTGACGAGCCGGTCGATGTCCCGGGCCGACAGCGGCTGGGCGGCGAGCCAGAACTCCATTTCCGGCAGGCAGGTGCGCAGGTCGGCCAGGGCCACGGGGGCGGCGGCGTGTTCGGCCGGGGGCGCGTGCGGCAGCGGCAGGGGGGCCTGCAGGCAGGCCAGCAGCCAGTCGGTCACGGTGTCCACCCAGCCGCTCCAGCCGCGCGCCTGGCAGCGCCGGGCGACCTGGTCGCGCAGC
>NZ_JAAQQT010000453.1:0-517 GCF_011742065.1 Aquabacterium sp. A08 | reverse complement strand
TTTGACGCCGCCGGTGCGCTGGACAAGCTCGAAGGCTTCGCCAGCTTCTTCGGGGCCGACTTCTACGGCCTGCCGCGCAACACCGGCAGCATCACGCTCCGCAAAGAAAGCTGGACCCCACCCGAGTCCTACCCGTTCGGCGAGGCCGAGTTGAAGCCCCTGCGCGCCGGCGAGGCCCTGCCTTGGCGCCTGGTGGCCTGAGCGCTGTGCCGGCCCCTCTGCCGGTCGAGGCGCCGGGCGGCGGGCCCCATTGCACCGGGGCTGTCGATTGGGTGCAACCCTGGTTCGCCCCTTGGCGCGGGGTCGGTGCTCCCTTGGCGGCCGCCGCGCAGCGCACCGGCCATTGGCCGGACAGCCTCAACGCCGCGGGACTGGCCCCGGTGCGCTTCGTCCCGCAAACCGAGTTGCCCGAGGGCGTGGCTTACGAGAGCCACATCCATGCCACCGGCGCCGTGCCCACGCGCGAGAACCTGCACGACTTTTTCAACGCCCTGTGCTGGATGCGTTTTCCGCAGAC
>NZ_JAAQQT010000452.1:0-370 GCF_011742065.1 Aquabacterium sp. A08 | reverse complement strand
AGACACGTGCAGTGCCTTGAGTTCGTTCAGGTGCATGGGATCACTCCTGCGAGGAGTCCAGAGAATGTGGGGGGAGGGTGCGGTTCGCGGCTGCAATGGCGCGAACGCTGGGTTTCGGCCGGGCCCGTGGGGTTGCCCGTGTTGCCGTGATTATGACAGGAAAACCACCCGGGCCTTGCACCCGGGCGGCTGGGGGACATCAGGCCAGCTGCTGGTCGATGAAAGCGGTCAGCTGGGCCTTGCTCAGGGCGCCCACCTTGGTGGCGGCGAGCTGGCCGTCCTTGAACAGCATCAGCGTGGGGATGCCGCGGATGCCGTACTGGGCCGGCACGTTGCGGTTTTCGTCCACGTTCATTTTGGCCACTTGAAG
>NZ_JAAQQT010000451.1:0-348 GCF_011742065.1 Aquabacterium sp. A08 | reverse complement strand
AAACGACTTCGCGCCGATGATAGTGCAGATCCCTGTGTGAAAGTAGGTCATCGTCAGGCTGTTATTTGAGCTGGACCCCTTCTCTGCCAGACGGTGGAGAGGGGGTTTGCCTTTCTGTGTGAGACCGGTGTCCGCGCGGCAGGGGTCTGGCCAAAGTTCTGCAAAAACTTGAAGAGCTTTGACAAGACGCCAAAAGTTGTGTCATAATACGAGGCTCTGCTGATCGCGGCAGACTTCAGAAGCAAAGCGGTTAGGCTGATGGCCTGGTCGGTGAGCTTCGGTGATCGTTAAAAAATTACAGCCGATAAGCGTGGGCGTTTGGTGGTTGAGGCCACAAGTTCTTCGGAA
>NZ_JAAQQT010000450.1:0-272 GCF_011742065.1 Aquabacterium sp. A08 | reverse complement strand
TCGGCGATGGCCCGCGGCTGCTCAAAGATCTCTTTCTGCATGTAGTGCCGGTACGGTCCCAGCTCCACCGCGCCGCTGTGGGCGTGCACGGTCTTCACCGGGCGCTGCTCGGCCGTCAGGGCCGCGCCATCCTGCCCGACCACCCAGTAGCGGCCCAGTTGCAGGTCCACCACGTCGCCTTCGGCCAGGTAGACGATCTGGTCGGTGACGCCGGCCAGGGCCATGGCGTCGCTGGCCAGGTAGTGCGGCGCGGGTTCGCCGCCCTCGGCCCG
>NZ_JAAQQT010000041.1:0-272 GCF_011742065.1 Aquabacterium sp. A08 | reverse complement strand
TGGTCGGCAAACGACGGGTGGTGCTCGAAGAGGTCGGTGAACACCGGCTCGGGCAGCAGGTAGAGCAGGGTGTCGGCCTCGGCCACGGCGGGAAAACGCACCCGTTGGCGGTGCAGCAGCCCGAATTCGCCGAAGTAGCCGCCTTCGGTCAGCCGGTTGTAGAGCGTGCCGTCGCGCCGGTACACCGCCACCACGCCGCTGCGCACGATGTGCCACCACTGCGCCGGCTGGCCGTATTCCACGATGCGGGTGCCGGCGCGGCAGTAGCGCAC
>NZ_JAAQQT010000449.1:0-221 GCF_011742065.1 Aquabacterium sp. A08 | reverse complement strand
GTGCCCCTGGGCGCCGCCGACCCGCAGCCGCGCCCGGTGGGCATGATGTTCCAGAACCCGGACGAGCAGATCATCTTCCCCACCGTGGCCGAGGAGCTGGGGCTGGGCCTGCAGGCCGCCGGCCAGGCGCGCAAGGCGGCGCAGGCCCAGGCCAGCGCCTGGCTGGCCGAGCGCGGCCTGGCCGACTGGGCCGACCGCGCCATCGGCAGCCTGAGCCAGGG
>NZ_JAAQQT010000448.1:0-221 GCF_011742065.1 Aquabacterium sp. A08 | reverse complement strand
GTGCCCCTGGGCGCCGCCGACCCGCAGCCGCGCCCGGTGGGCATGATGTTCCAGAACCCGGACGAGCAGATCATCTTCCCCACCGTGGCCGAGGAACTGGCGCTGGGCCTGCAGGCCGCCGGCCAAGCGCGCAAGGCGGCGCAGGCCCAGGCCAGCGCCTGGCTGGCCGAGCGCGGCCTGGCCGACTGGGCCGACCGCGCCATCGGCAGCCTGAGCCAGGG
>NZ_JAAQQT010000447.1:0-227 GCF_011742065.1 Aquabacterium sp. A08 | reverse complement strand
ATCCGCTGGCGCCACCAGGTCACCGGCATTGCCACGCGCGACGACGGCGCGCTGCTGACCGTCCACACCCCCGACGGCGACTACGCGCTGGACGCCGCCTGGGTGCTGGCCTGCGACGGCTCGCGCTCGCCGCTGCGTGGCCTGATGGGGCTGGAGAGCAAGGGGCGCATCTTCCGCGACCGCTTTTTGATTGCCGACGTGAAGATGGCGGCCGATTTCCCGACCGA
>NZ_JAAQQT010000446.1:0-269 GCF_011742065.1 Aquabacterium sp. A08 | reverse complement strand
GACACCATGCCCGAGATGGCGTCGGTGATGAGCTTTTTCTCGTCCACCGGCTCCACGTAGTCGCTCTTGACCATGCCGAAAACGGCGGCCAACTGTTGCAGTTCTTCCAGCGGCAGCGGCGACAGGGCCCCCCGCGCCACGGCCTGCAGCTGCACGGTGGTCAACGCGCCGGCCAGGGCGCCCACGGCGACCCAACCGGCAATCTTCAATTTCTGGCCCATCACTCAACCCTTAGAACGGTTGCGTTGCAATATACACCTAGGAATGCG
>NZ_JAAQQT010000445.1:0-348 GCF_011742065.1 Aquabacterium sp. A08 | reverse complement strand
CGAGCGCATGCGCTTTGGCACCTACCTGGCCCTGTCGGCCGCCGTCTCGGCGCTGATCTACCCGGTGTTCGGGCACTGGGCCTGGGGCAGCGCCGACGACAGCGGCCTGGGCTGGCTGCGGGCGCTGGGGTTTGTGGACTTCGCCGGCTCGACCGTGGTGCACAGCGTGGGCGGCTGGGTGGCGGTGGTGGCGGTGGTGCTGGTCGGGCCCCGCAGCGGCCGCTTTGCCGAAGGCGACACGCCAGCGGCCATCCCCGCCGGCAACCTGCCGCTGGCCATGCTGGGCTGCCTGTTGCTGTTTTTCGGCTGGATCGGCTTCAACGGCGGCAGCACGCTGGGCTTCACCGA
>NZ_JAAQQT010000444.1:0-676 GCF_011742065.1 Aquabacterium sp. A08 | reverse complement strand
TGGCCGACGTGCGCAACCAGCTGGGGCGCCTGGCCTTGTCGATGGTGGAGCTGACCAACCGGCAGCACCAGGCGGGCCTGGACCTCAACGGCGACCCCGGTGAGCCCTTCTTCGGGGCCATCAACTTCGACACCGCGGTGGTCAAGATCAGCCCCAACACCGCCGCCACCCTGAGCCTGCAGGTGAACCCCGCCGACCCGGACGCGCCGACCCAGTTCAAGGCGTCGGACTACGCGGTGCGCTACACCGGTACGGACACGGTGGAAATCCGCCGGGTGAGCGATGGACGCTTTTTCGACCCGGCCACCGGTGGTTTCACCGCCACCACCGGCACGGCGGTGGACCTGTCGGGTGGCACGGTGGATTTCGACGGTCTGCGCCTGACCCAGACCGCCTCCGGCGCGGCTGGCGACCAGCTGCTGCTGACGCCGTTCGGCAGCGTCGCCGCCCAGGTCCAGGTGGCGCTGACCGCGCCGGCGCAGCTGGCCATCGCCAGCCCGGTGCTGGTGCAGGCCGACCCCGACAACGGCGACGGCCTGCAGGTCGAGGCGCTGTACCGCCCGTACAACACCGTGACGGCACCGGCCTGGGCCAACACCGTCGTCACCTTCGGGGCCAACGGCCAGTACAGCCTGGAAACCAGCGACGGCACCACGACCACCACCAGCGGGCCGTT
>NZ_JAAQQT010000443.1:0-685 GCF_011742065.1 Aquabacterium sp. A08 | reverse complement strand
TGGCCGACGTGCGCAACCAGCTGGGGCGCCTGGCCTTGTCGATGGTGGAGCTGACCAACCGGCAGCACCAGGCGGGCCTGGACCTCAACGGCGACAAAGGCCAGCCCTTTTTTGGTCCGATCAGCCTCGATACGCGTTTCAACATCACCCCGAGCACGCCCGCTATTTTGAAGATGGAGGTGGACCCCTCCGATCCGGAGGCACCCACCCGATTCCAGGCGTCGGACTATGCCGTGCGATACACCGACACGAACAAGATCGAGATCCGTCGGGTGTCCGATGGCAAGTTCTTCAATCCGGACCCTGACCCGGCAAAGTATGGCTTCACCTCCACCACACCCATCGAGGTGGACCTGACCAGTGGGCCTGTGGATTTCGATGGGCTGCGGCTCACGCAAACCACCTCGGGCAATCCGGGCGACCAAATTCTGTTGTCACCATTCGCCACCGTCGCTTCCCAGGTCAAGGTGGCGCTGACGGCGCCGGCGCAGCTGGCCATCGCCAGCCCGGTGCTGGTGCAGGCCGACCCCGACAACGGCGACGGCCTGCAGGTCGAGGCGCTATACCGCCCGTACAACACCGTGACGGCGCCGGCCTGGGCCAACACCGTCGTCACCTTCGGGGCCAACGGCCAGTACAGCCTGGAAACCAGCGACGGCACCACGACCACCACCAGCGGGCCGTT
>NZ_JAAQQT010000442.1:0-269 GCF_011742065.1 Aquabacterium sp. A08 | reverse complement strand
AGGCGGGTGGACTGCCACCAGGCCAGCGGCGCCCAGGCCACGGCGGCCACCAGCAGCAGGTGGGGCAGCGACAGGGCCAGCGTCCAGCGCCAGGCCCGGCGCAGCGCCGGCACCGGCAGGCGCGTGGCGGCCCACAGCACAAACAGCGGCACAAAACCCAGCACCCAGTGCAGCCCGATGCTGCGGCGCAGGCCCAGCAGCGCGAACACCAGCATGGGGAAGGCCCACAGCACCAGCAGCACCCGGCCCATGGGCACAGCGCGGCCCCG
>NZ_JAAQQT010000441.1:0-284 GCF_011742065.1 Aquabacterium sp. A08 | reverse complement strand
GAGAGCCAGACCGACACCGAGGTGATCGCCCACCTGGTGGACGCGCTGTACGACGGCGACCTGTTCCAGGCGGTGCGCACCGCCGTGGCCCGCCTCCACGGCGCCTACGCGGTGGCGGTGTTCCACAAGGACGAGCCGCAGCGCGTGGTGGGCGCCCGCGCCGGCTCGCCGCTGGTGCTGGGCGTGGGCCGGGCCGAGGGCGGCGAACCCGCGCCGCACTACCTGGCCAGCGACGCCATGGCCCTGGCCGGCGTCACCGACCAGATCGTCTACCTGGCCGAAGG
>NZ_JAAQQT010000440.1:0-446 GCF_011742065.1 Aquabacterium sp. A08 | reverse complement strand
CTCGGCCTTGACCGTGTCGCCGGGCTTGACCAGCAGTTCGATGACCGCGACCTCGTCGAAATCGCCAATGTCGGGAACCTTGATGTCCATGAGTGCCATGTTTAAGCCTCCCGCCGAGCGGCCTCAAGGGAGGCTTGCGCCCCCATGGGGGGCAGCGAATGAATATGAGCGTGGGGGTTCATTTCTCGGTTCCTTTACAGCAGCACGCGACGGAAGTCGCCGAGGATCTGGCCAAGGTACGCGTTGAAACGCGCGGCCGCAGCGCCGTCGATCACGCGGTGGTCCCAGGTCAGCGACAGCGGCAGCATCAGACGCGGCACGAACTGCTTGCCGTCCCACACCGGTTCCATTTGGCTCTTGCAGACGCCCAGGATGGCGACTTCGGGCGCGTTGATGATGGGCGTGAAGTAACGGCCACCGATGCCACCCAGGCTGGAGATGGTGAA
>NZ_JAAQQT010000439.1:0-552 GCF_011742065.1 Aquabacterium sp. A08 | reverse complement strand
ATGGGCCGGCTGGTGTCGTCGCTGGGCGTGGCCCGTGCCGACCAGCCCAGCCTGGAAGACGTGGGCCAAGACCGCGGCCTGCTGCCGCCCGAGGAGCTGTGCCCGTTCGAGACCCCGGCCATCCTGAACATCGACAAGGCCAAGGCCGTGGCCGACGCTCCGGTGCGCGGTCGTCCCGCCGCACCCGTCCCGGCGGCCGCTCCCGCGCCCACCAAAGTGACCTTCAAGTCCGATGCGCTGTTTGACTTCGACAAGGCCGAACTCAAGCCCGAGGGCAAGAAGGGCTTGGACGAGTTGGTCGCCAAGATCAAGGGCATGAGCCTGGATGTGGCGATTGCCGTGGGTCACACCGATGGCATGGGGTCCGAAGCTTATAACCAGGCCCTGTCGGAGCGCCGTGCCAACGCCGTGAAGGACTACCTGGTGAGCCAGGGCCTGCCGGCGGACAAGGTGCGCGCCGAAGGCAAGGGCGAAAGCGAGCCGGTCGCCAGCAACGACACCCGCGAAGGCCGGGCCAAAAACCGCCGGGTGGACGTGACCGTGGTGGAACTG
>NZ_JAAQQT010000438.1:0-374 GCF_011742065.1 Aquabacterium sp. A08 | reverse complement strand
TCGGCCGCGGCCGCGGTGATCTCGCCGATGATGTCGGTCACCCGCTGCACGCTGCTGACGATTTCGCTCATGGTGGTGCCGGCGTCTTCCACCAGACGGCTGCCGTCCTGCACCTTGGCCACGCTGGCGTTGATGAGGTCCTTGATCTCCTTGGCCGCCTGGGCGCTGCGCTGGGCCAGGGTGCGCACCTCGCCGGCCACCACCGCAAAACCACGCCCTTGTTCACCGGCGCGCGCGGCCTCCACCGCCGCGTTCAGCGCCAGGATGTTGGTCTGGAAAGCGATGCCGTCGATCACGCTGATGATGTCGCTGATGCGCTGGCTGCTCTGGTTGATGTCGTTCATGGTGTGCACCACCTGACCGACGACGGCGCC
>NZ_JAAQQT010000437.1:0-317 GCF_011742065.1 Aquabacterium sp. A08 | reverse complement strand
TCCATCGGGCCAAAAGCCTGCAGCGCACCCAGGTAGGTCGGGGTTTCCACCAGCACCCGGCTGCCCGGGTCGATCAGCACCTTGGCCACCAGGTCTAGGCCTTGCTGGGAACCGGTGGTGATCAGCACCTGCGCCGGGTCCACCGCCCAGGGCAGCAGCGCCGCCACCTGTTCGCGCAGCGCGGGCAGGCCCTCGCTGGCCGCGTACTGCAAGGCACCGGGACCGTCGTCGTGCAGCACGCGGGCACAGGCGTCGGCAAACACCTCCACCGGAAAGGTCTTGGGCGAGGGCAGGCCACCGGCGAAGCTGATGATGCC
>NZ_JAAQQT010000436.1:0-317 GCF_011742065.1 Aquabacterium sp. A08 | reverse complement strand
TCCATCGGGCCAAAAGCCTGCAGCGCACCCAGGTAGGTCGGGGTTTCCACCAGCACCCGGCTGCCCGGGTCGATCAGCACCTTGGCCACCAGGTCCAGGCCTTGTTGGGAGCCGGTGGTGATCAGCACCTGCGCCGGGTCCACCGCCCAGGGCAGCATCGCCGCCACCTGTTCGCGCAGCGCGGGCAGGCCCTCGCTGGCCGCGTACTGCAAGGCACCGGGGCCGTCGTCGTGCAGCACGCGGGCACAGGCGTCGGCAAACACCTCCACCGGAAAGGTCTTGGGCGAGGGCAGGCCACCGGCGAAGCTGATGATGCC
>NZ_JAAQQT010000435.1:0-239 GCF_011742065.1 Aquabacterium sp. A08 | reverse complement strand
GCCGACACGGCGATCAGCGACAGCGTGCCGGTGGCTGTGGCGGGTGTGGGCGGCACGGGTGCGAGCGCCAACCTGAGCATCAGCATCGTGGACGACGTGCCTGTGGCTCAAAACGACGGCACGGCGACGGTGACTGAGGACAGTGGTGCGGGCCAGACGGTGACGGCCAACGTGCTGACCAACGACAGCTATGGTGCGGATGACACGGGAGGTTTGAAGGCCTTCAGCTGGGACGCGAA
>NZ_JAAQQT010000040.1:0-271 GCF_011742065.1 Aquabacterium sp. A08 | reverse complement strand
CCGAAGCGCGACTGCAGCGGCTCGGACACCTGGCCCGGGGCCAGGGCGTTCATCACCTGCTCGAACTCGGGCACGAACTGGCCGGGCACGGCCCAGCCCAGGTCGCCGCCTTGTGGGGCCGAGCCGTCCTGGCTGTGGGCGCGGGCCAGGTCTTCGAAGGTGGCCTGGCCGCTGGTGATCTGCTGGCGCCAGCGCGCCAGCTGGTCGGCCGCGGCCTGCGGGCTGAGCTGCGCGCTGGGGCGCAGCAGGATGTGGCGCGCCAGGGTCTGGG
>NZ_JAAQQT010000039.1:0-271 GCF_011742065.1 Aquabacterium sp. A08 | reverse complement strand
CCGAAGCGCGACTGCAGCGGCTCGGACACCTGGCCCGGGGCCAGGGCGTTCATCACCTGCTCGAACTCGGGCACGAACTGGCCGGGCACGGCCCAACCCAGGTCGCCGCCTTGTGGGGCCGAGCCGTCCTGGCTGTGGGCGCGGGCCAGGTCTTCGAAGGAGGCCTGGCCGCTGGCGATCTGCTGGCGCCAGCGCGCCAGCTGGTCGGCCGCGGCCTGCGGGCTGAGCTGCGCGCTGGGGCGCAGCAGGATGTGGCGCGCCAGGGTCTGGG
>NZ_JAAQQT010000434.1:0-264 GCF_011742065.1 Aquabacterium sp. A08 | reverse complement strand
GGCGCCTTCCTGATGCCCGTGGAGGACGTGTTCTCCATCTCCGGCCGCGGCACCGTCGTGACCGGCCGTATCGAGCGCGGCATCATCAAGGTCGGCGAAGAAATCGAGATCGTCGGCATCTCCGCCACCCAGAAGACCACCTGCACCGGCGTGGAAATGTTCCGCAAGTTGCTGGACCAAGGCCAGGCAGGCGACAACGTCGGCATCCTGCTGCGCGGCACCAAGCGCGAAGACGTCCAGCGCGGCCAGGTGCTGTGCAAGCCC
>NZ_JAAQQT010000433.1:0-335 GCF_011742065.1 Aquabacterium sp. A08 | reverse complement strand
TCGGTGGTGCTGGGGTTGGCACTGGAATGGCTGCTGTTTCGCCACTTCTACAAGCGGGACCACCTCGACCAGGTGCTGCTGACCTTCGGCCTCATCTACATCTTCGAGGAAAGCCGCTCCCTGATTTGGGGTGACGACGTGCACGCCGTGCCCGTGCCGGACCTGCTGAACTGGTCCATCCCGTTGACCGACACCCTGTCCTACCCGGTGTACCGGCTGGTCATGTCGGGCATCTGCATTCTGCTGGCGCTGGGGCTGTACCTGTTGATTTCCAAAACCCGCCTGGGCATGAAGATCCGCGCCGGCGCCTTCAACCGCGACATGACCGAGGCGCT
>NZ_JAAQQT010000432.1:0-335 GCF_011742065.1 Aquabacterium sp. A08 | reverse complement strand
TCGGTGGTGCTGGGGTTGGCACTGGAATGGCTGCTGTTTCGCCACTTCTACAAGCGGGACCACCTCGACCAGGTGCTGCTGACCTTCGGCCTCATTTACATCTTCGAGGAAAGCCGCTCCCTGATCTGGGGTGACGACGTGCACGCCTTGCCGGTGCCCGACCTGTTGAACTGGTCCATCCCGTTGACCGACACCCTGTCCTACCCGGTGTACCGGCTGGTCATGTCGGGCATCTGCATCCTGCTGGCGCTGGGGCTGTACCTGTTGATTTCCAAAACCCGCCTGGGCATGAAGATCCGCGCCGGCGCCTTCAACCGCGACATGACCGAGGCGCT
>NZ_JAAQQT010000431.1:0-242 GCF_011742065.1 Aquabacterium sp. A08 | reverse complement strand
CGCATCAAAATCTGTGGCCTCACGCGCGAGGCCGACGTGGCCCACGCCGCCCGCGCCGGGGCCGACGCCATCGGCTTCGTGCTCTACCCACCCAGTCCGCGCGCGGTCACGGCGCAGCGCGCCGGTGAACTGGCGCGGAGCCTGCCACCCTTCGTCACCCCGGTGCTGCTGTTCGTCAACGCCAGCGCGGCCGAGGTGCAGGCCGGCCTGCAGGCCGTGCCCCACGCCCTGCTGCAGTTCCA
>NZ_JAAQQT010000430.1:0-255 GCF_011742065.1 Aquabacterium sp. A08 | reverse complement strand
CAGCGGGTGAGCGAAGTGCGCGGTGAGTTCCATGCCATCGACACGGCACTGGCGCGCCTGCAGCCGGGCGACCTGTGCCTCATCCTGATCGACCAGGTGCAGGAGGCGCTGGACCACATCGCCCAGCGGGTCGCGCAGAGCGCGGCCGGCTGAAGCCCGACTGGTTCGGGGTTCAGCCCCAGAACAGCAGCGCCTCGCGGCCCTGCACCAGCAGGTCCACGGGCTGGCCCACCGGCAACACCACCTTGGTGGGCA
>NZ_JAAQQT010000429.1:0-330 GCF_011742065.1 Aquabacterium sp. A08 | reverse complement strand
GCCGGTCACCTCGAACTCGATGCCGTGGATGTGGATGGGGTGGTTGGTCATGGTCAGGTTGCCCACGCGGACCCGCACCCGGTCGCCCAGCCGGGTCACCAGCGGGTCCAGCCCGGGGAAGACGCGGCTGTTCCAGGCCCAGATGTTGTGCTCCAGCATGGTGTTGACGTTGGGGGTCTGGGCGCCGGGCTCCACGTCGAAGGCGTTGAGCAGGAAGCAGTAGTCGCGGTCCACCTGCTCGATCAGCGGGTGGCGGCCGCGCGCGTCCAGCCTGGGGTGGGTGATCCACAGGCCCATCATGCCCATGGCCATCTGCGTCATTTCGTCGGC
>NZ_JAAQQT010000428.1:0-314 GCF_011742065.1 Aquabacterium sp. A08 | reverse complement strand
CCCATGGCCCCCGCCTTGCCCCCCGACCTGCACCGCGACACGCTGGCCGTGCGCGCCGCGGTCGAACGCAGCCAGTACGGCGAAAACTCGGAGGCGCTGTACCTGACCAGCGGCTACGTGCAGCCCAGCGCGCAAGCCTCGGCGCGGCGTTTCGCCGGCGAGGAAGACGGCTACACCTACGGCCGCTCCGGCAATCCCACGGTGACCAGCTTCGAGCAACGCCTGGCCGCGCTGGAAGGCGCCGAGGCCTGCCTGGCCACCGCCTCGGGCATGTCGGCCATCATGTTGATGTGCTTCGGCCTGCTCAAAGCCGG
>NZ_JAAQQT010000427.1:0-410 GCF_011742065.1 Aquabacterium sp. A08 | reverse complement strand
TGGATGTAGTCCACGTGCGCGTTCGTGGTGATTTCGCCCGCCAGCACCACCAAGCCGGTGTTGGTCAGGGTTTCGGCGGCCACGCGGCTGCGCGGGTCTTGATCGAAAATCGCGTCCAGGATGGCGTCCGAAATCTGGTCGGCCACCTTGTCGGGGTGGCCTTCCGAGACCGATTCGGACGTGAAGAGAAAGTCGTTCGCCATTTGAATACACTCCTATGAACTGCCTGGCGGTCGCCGGGCAAAGGGTGCTTGGCGAACGCTTTAGCTGAATTTGTGAATCGCCCGCAAGTTGTTCAGTAACTCGGCGATGTGGGCATTGTAATTCCAACCCGCTGGGCGGTGCAGGCACCGGCCCATGCCCTGACGTGTGACCATGCTGTCTGTGTTCCGATTTTTGGCCCGCTGGCC
>NZ_JAAQQT010000426.1:0-211 GCF_011742065.1 Aquabacterium sp. A08 | reverse complement strand
ACCCGTACAATCGCACCGACCTCGCCGTAGTTCAATGGATAGAACGGCCGCCTCCTAAGCGGCAAATACAGGTTCGATTCCTGTCGGCGGGACCACCTTGGTGAGCCGCATGCCCCTCCTGCACCGCCCCGCCCTCCTGGACCTGTTGCGCTACGTCGCCCAGTGGCTGCTGCTGGCCTGCGGGGTGGCTGTGCTGGCCGGCAGCGCCTCG
>NZ_JAAQQT010000038.1:0-317 GCF_011742065.1 Aquabacterium sp. A08 | reverse complement strand
CACGCCCTGGCCGCCTACATGGCCGACCCGGCGCCCTACCTGCAACTGCCAGGGTTCTACCAAGCCAAGCGCGACCGGTTCCGCGCCGGGCTGGCGGGCACGCGCTTTCGGCTGCTGCCGTGCGAGGGCACTTACTTCCAGTGCGTGGATTACAGTCAGCTGGCCGTGCCCGAACGCGACCTGCCCGAGGCCGATTTCTGCCAGTGGCTGACGCGCGAGGTGGGGGTGGCGGCCATCCCGCTGTCGGCGTTTTACGGCAACGGCTTCGACCAGCGCGTGGTGCGCTTTTGCTTTGCCAAGCAGGACGCCACCCTGCA
>NZ_JAAQQT010000425.1:0-551 GCF_011742065.1 Aquabacterium sp. A08 | reverse complement strand
ATGCGGCGGATTTCGCTGGTGCCCGCGCCAATCTCGTACAGCTTGGCGTCGCGCCACAGGCGGCCCAGCGGGTATTCGTTGATGTAGCCGTTGCCGCCGAACAACTGAATGCCGTCGCCCGCCATCTTGGTCGCCTGCTCGGCGCACCACAGGATGACCGAGGCGCAGTCCTTGCGCACCTGGCGCACGTGCTGGGCGCCCAGCATGTCCAGGTTCTTGCCGATCTGGTAGCAGAAGGCGCGGCCGGCCTGCAACACGGTGTACATGTCGGCCACCTTGCCCTGCACCAGCTGGAACTCGCCAATGCTCTGGCCAAACTGCTTGCGGTCGTGGATGTAGGGGATGACGTTGTCCATCACCGCCTGCATGATGCCGATGGGACCGGCCGCCAGCACCGCGCGCTCGTAGTCCAGGCCGCTCATCAGCACCTTGGCGCCCTGGTTCAGGCCACCCAGAATGTTCGCCTCGGGCACCTCCACGTTCTGGAACACCATCTCGCCGGTGTGGCTGCCGCGCATGCCCAGCTTGTCCAGCTTTTGCGCGGTGGAAAA
>NZ_JAAQQT010000424.1:0-398 GCF_011742065.1 Aquabacterium sp. A08 | reverse complement strand
CACCGCTGGGGCGAGCCGCCCGCGCGCTGGCACCCGGTGGTGTGGATGGGCCAGTGGCTGGCGGCGCTCGGGCGCTGGGCCGCCCCTGTCGCGCCTATCGCGCCTGTCGCGCCTGTCGCGCCTGTCGCGCCTGTGGCGCCTGTGGCGCCTGTGGCGCCCGCGATGGAGGCCGCTGCGGACGGCGCCACCCCTGTGCCCTCGCCGGCGCCGTCAGCGCCCCCCGTGGCCCATGTTTCGCCCACACCCCGCCTGGGCCCCTGGCTGCGCGGCACCGCCGCCTGGTGGCTGGGCGCGGTCGCGGTGGCGGCGCTGGCCTGGGCGCTGCAAACGGTGGCGCTGCAGCACTTGGGGGCTTGGGCGGCGCTGGCCCTGGCGCTGGCGCTCAAGCCCCTGCTGGC
>NZ_JAAQQT010000423.1:0-229 GCF_011742065.1 Aquabacterium sp. A08 | reverse complement strand
AGGGCGCCCACGGCGACCCAACCGGCAATCTTCAATTTCTGGCCCATCACTCAACCCTTAGAACGGTTGCGTTGCAATATACACCTAGGAATGCGACGGCGCGTTTCGGTTCCCCGATGCCCGCCCGGGGTGCTGGCGCCGGGCTCAGGCCTTGCCCTGGCTGGCCACGGCGGCAGCGGCCGCTTCGGCCGCCGCGGCGTCGCCCAGGTAGTAGCGGCGCAGCGGTTGC
>NZ_JAAQQT010000422.1:0-572 GCF_011742065.1 Aquabacterium sp. A08 | reverse complement strand
TTTCCCGCCGTGGCCGAGGCCGACACCCTGCTCTACCTGCTGCCCGAGCCGGTGTTCACCGACCTCTTCGAGCACCACCCGTCGTTTGCCGACCAAGTGGAAATCGAAGACCGCACCCGGCTGCACAAGGCGGTGGCGCGCCAGCAGGCCGGCGACGACCTGCTGGTGAGCACGGTGGGCGAACTGGTGCAGCGCGAACCCGTGACCCTGCCGGCCGACGCCACCGCCCAGCAGGCCGCCCAGCGCATGACCGAGGCGGGCGTGTCGTCGCTGCTGCTGGTGCAGACCGGGGCCGAGCCGGACGCGGCCACGGCCATCGCCGGCATCGTCACCGACCGCGACCTGCGCACCCGGCTGCTGGCCCCGGGGCTGCCGCACGACACCCCGGCGCTGGACATTGCCACGCGCGAGGTGGTGACCATCCAGCACCACCGGCTGGCCTTCGAGGCCATGGGCCTGATGTTGCGCCACCGGGTACACCACCTGCCGGTGCTGCAACAACAGCGCCCGGTGGGGGTGCTGGCCCTGGCCGACATCGTGCACCACGAATCGCGCCACGGGCTGTTCGTGGT
>NZ_JAAQQT010000005.1:0-250 GCF_011742065.1 Aquabacterium sp. A08 | reverse complement strand
GGGCGTCCAGCAGCAGGGCCTGGGCGTGGCGGTGATCTGCCGCATATTTTAGGAGATCGAAGTTGCGCGCGCCATCGCCCAGGGGCACGCGGGCCACGCGCAGGTAGGGGCGGCCCTGGGCCAGAGCGTCGCACTGCGCGGGGGTTTCGTCGCCGTGGAACTGCAGCAGGGCGTGGGGCACGGCCTGCAGGCCGGCCTGCACCTCGGCCGCGCTGGCGTTGACGAACAGCAGCACCGGGGTGACGAAGGG
>NZ_JAAQQT010000421.1:0-1706 GCF_011742065.1 Aquabacterium sp. A08 | reverse complement strand
CACCAGCAGGCGGTCGCCGTTGGCCAGGGTCAGGTGGTGGCTCGGCTGCCCGGCATGGGTCAGCGGGCCCGAGGCGGCTGGCACCGCCGGTTCAGCCGTTGAGCTCGTCGGCCAGGCGCTGGGCGGCTTCAAAGTCCAGGTCGCCGCTGTAGATGGAGCGGCCACAGATCACCCCTTCCACGCCCTCGCCCTCCACCGCGCAGAGGCGGCGGATGTCGTCGAGGTTGGACAGGCCGCCGGAGGCGACGACCGGAATCGACAGCGCTTGCGCCAGCTTGACCGTGGCCTCGATGTTGATGCCCGAGAGCATGCCGTCGCGGCCGATGTCGGTGTAGATGATGGACTCGACGCCGTAGTCCTCGAACTTCTTGCCCAGGTCCACCACCTCGTGGCCGGTCAGCTTGCTCCAGCCGTCGGTGGCGACCTTGCCGTCTTTCGCGTCCAGGCCAACGATGATGTGGCCGGGAAAGGCGGTGCAGGCGTCTTGCAGGAAACCGGGGTTTTTCACCGCGGCGGTGCCGATGATGACGTAGCGCAGGCCGGCGTCCAGGTAGCGCTCGATGGTGTCGAGGTCGCGGATGCCGCCGCCCAGTTGCACGTCCACCTCGTCGCCCACCTCTTTGAGGATGCCGCGAATGGCGGCCTCGTTCTTGGGTTTGCCGGCGAAGGCACCGTTCAAGTCCACCAGGTGGACGCGGCGCGCGCCTTTGTCCACCCAGTTGCGGGCCATGGCCGGCGGGTCTTCACCGAACACGGTGGATTGGTCCATGTCGCCTTGTTTGAGGCGCACGCATTGGCCGTCTTTGAGGTCGATGGCGGGGATCAGCAGCATGGCGGGTCGGGCGGTCTGACGGGGAAAAGGGTTCAGGGATTCCAGTGCAGGAAGTTGCGGTACAGGGCCAGGCCCTGGTCGGCGCTTTTTTCCGGATGGAATTGGGTGGCGAACAGGTTGCCGCGCGCCACGGCACAGGTGAAGCGGGTGCCGTAGTCGGACTCGCCCACGCTGTGCACCGGATCGGCCGGGCGGGCGTAGAAGCTGTGCACGAAATAGAAATAGCTGCCGTCGGGAATGCCCTGCCACATGGCGTGGGTCGGGCCGCGGCCCAGGTCGTGGAAGACGCGGTTCCAGCCCATTTGGGGCACTTTGTAGCGGCTGCCGTCGGGCTGGCGCTGGCCGTCGAGGCGAAAGCGCACCACCTCGCCCGGGATCAGGCCCAGGCCGGGCGTGTCGCCCTCCTCGCTGTGGTCGAGCAGCATCTGCATGCCCACGCACACGCCGAACAGGGGCTTGCTCGCCGCCGCTTCCAGCACCGCGTCGCGCAGGCCGCTGCGGGCCAGTTCGGCCATGCAATCGGGCATGGCACCCTGGCCGGGCAACACCACCCGGTGGGCGTCGCGCACCACCTGCGGGTCGGACGTGACCACCACGTCCACATGGTCCACGGCGGTGGCGGCGTGGAGGACGGCCTGCGCCACGGAGCGCAGGTTGCCCATGCCGTAGTCGACCACGGCCACGGTCTGTCGGTTCATCGTAGGGAAGGGTTCAGGCGAACGAACACGGTGTCAGGGGGTTACAGGGAACCTTTGGTCGAGGGAATCACACCGGCCTGGCGCGGGTCCAGCTCCAGCGCGGCGCGCAAGGCGCGGGCAAAGGCCTTGAAGATGGTTTCGCACTGGTGGTGCGCGTTGACGCCCTTGAGGTTGTC
>NZ_JAAQQT010000420.1:0-247 GCF_011742065.1 Aquabacterium sp. A08 | reverse complement strand
AACGGTAAGTGGACGGGTGTCGGTGCCAGCCGATGCCCCGCTTTCGTCTCCCAGCCACTGGGCGCCCCATGGGTGCCTGGGAAGGCGACGACGGTCGATTCCACCAGCCCGGATACCGGCCAACGAGGTGGTGGTGCGTCTGCAAGGCGCATCGCCGTGACGCCCATGCACCGTCGGGGAAGGCGGTGAGGGCACACACCGTTTGTTTTTTGCAATGAAATCCCTTTCTGTTGCGACCCGCGTGACG
>NZ_JAAQQT010000037.1:0-235 GCF_011742065.1 Aquabacterium sp. A08 | reverse complement strand
TTGCCACGGTTTCCGGTGGGGTCGTTAGCTCAGTTGGTAGAGCAGCGGACTTTTAATCCGTAGGTCGCGTGTTCGAGTCACGCACGACCCACCATTCGAATCAAGCACTTGCCGCAGCAATGCCCGGGTGCTTTTTTCTTGATGCCCAGTTTCCGGTGGGGTCGTTAGCTCAGTTGGTAGAGCAGCGGACTTTTAATCCGTAGGTCGCGTGTTCGAGTCACGCACGACCCACCAT
>NZ_JAAQQT010000004.1:0-250 GCF_011742065.1 Aquabacterium sp. A08 | reverse complement strand
GGGCGTCCAGCAGCAGGGCCTGGGCGTGGCGGTGATCTGCCGCATATTTTAGGAGATCGAAGTTGCGCGCGCCATCGCCCAGGGGCACGCGGGCCGCGCGCAGGTAGGGGCGGCCCTGGGCCAGAGCGTCGCACTGCGCGGGGGTTTCGTCGCCATGGAACTGCAGCAGGGCGTGGGGCACGGCCTGCAGGCCGGCCTGCACCTCGGCCGCGCTGGCGTTGACGAACAGCAGCACCGGGGTGACGAAGGG
>NZ_JAAQQT010000419.1:0-572 GCF_011742065.1 Aquabacterium sp. A08 | reverse complement strand
ACCACGAACAGCCCGTGGCGCGATTCGTGGTGCACGATGTCGGCCAGGGCCAGCACCCCCACCGGGCGCTGTTGTTGCAGCACCGGCAGGTGGTGCACCCGGTGGCGCAGCATCAGGCCCATGGCCTCGAACGCCAGCCGGTGGTGCTGGATGGTCACCACCTCGCGCGTGGCAATGTCCAGCGCCGGGGTGCCGTGCGGCAGCCCCGGGGCCAGCAGCCGGGTGCGCAGGTCGCGGTCGGTGACGATGCCCTCGATCTCTGCGGCCGCGTCCGGTTCGGCCCCGGTCTGCACCAGCAGCAGCGACGACACGCCCGCCTCGGTCATGCGTTGGGCGGCCTGTTGGGCGGTGGCGTCGGCCGGCAGGGTCACGGGTTCGCGCTGCACCAGTTCGCCCACCGTGCTCACCAGCAAGTCGTCGCCCGCTTGCTGGCGCGCCACCGCCTTGTGCAGCCGGGTGCGGTCTTCGATCTCCACCTGGTCGGCAAACGACGGGTGGTGCTCGAAGAGGTCGGTGAACACCGGCTCGGGCAGCAGGTAGAGCAGGGTGTCGGCCTCGGCCACGGCGGGAAA
>NZ_JAAQQT010000418.1:0-792 GCF_011742065.1 Aquabacterium sp. A08 | reverse complement strand
GATGCCCAGTTTCCGGTGGGGTCGTTAGCTCAGTTGGTAGAGCAGCGGACTTTTAATCCGTAGGTCGCGTGTTCGAGTCACGCACGACCCACCATCCGAATCAAGCACCTGTGCGGTCCGCCCAGGTGCTTTTTTTCTTGCCCCGTTTTCTGGGGTCAGGGTGTTTGCGCCTGCGCCTGTCGCTGTGTTCAGGCCAGGGTCAGCAGTTCGTCCCAGCGCGTGGTGTAGCGCGGCGAGCGGCGCTGCTGGCGCATGGCCCAGCGCGGCGCGGGCGCATGGCGCAGGGCGGCGCTGCCCAGCGCCACGGTGCCCGGGCCCCAGCGGGCGTTGAGGGCGTCCAGCGTCTGCATCAGCCGGTGGCGCTGGCCGGCGCTGGCCGGGGCCGTCGGCGCCCAGGGCAGCGTGGTCTGGCGTTCCGACGCCGGCTCCAGCCCCAGCAACAGGACGCCGGCCTTGGCGTAATCGACGCCCGGGCGGTATATGGCGTCCAGCGCCCGCAGGGCGGCGGCCGCGATCTGCAGCGTGTCGGCCGTGGGCTGAACCAGGGGGATGGCCAGCGCCCGGGCATAGCGTTGCGGCCGGAATGGGCTGCTGCGGATGTAGGTCTGCACCAGGGCGGCATGGCTGCCTTGGCGTCGCAGTTTCACCGCCGCGCGGCCGGCGAATTCGGTCACCGCCTGGCGCAAATCGGCCAGGGCGGTCACGGTCTGGCCGAAGCTGCGGGTGCAGGCGATGGCCTGTTTGGCCACGTCGGCTTCGTCCAGCGCCAGGCAGGGCACACCATTCAGTTCG
>NZ_JAAQQT010000417.1:0-230 GCF_011742065.1 Aquabacterium sp. A08 | reverse complement strand
TCGTTGACGGCGCCACCGCCCCGGATGATGGCCACCGCATCGGGCACCCAGGGGTGGTTGAGCCGGATCTGCTCCAGGGCGGAGTGCAATTCGAGCCGGATCTGGGCGGCGGCGCCCTCTCCCTGGAAGCGGCTGTAGGCGTAGGTGAACTGGCACACGCCGTGGGCCTGCAGTCGGCTGGCTTCGGCCTGGAAGTCGCCGAGCCCGGCTGCGCCTTCTGGGGCGATGAC
>NZ_JAAQQT010000416.1:0-567 GCF_011742065.1 Aquabacterium sp. A08 | reverse complement strand
CTTCTTCGGCCTGCTGTTCGCGGGCCTGCCCATCGTCGGCACCATCCTGGCCGGGGCCATCGCCTTCATGGCCACCAACGACCTGGCGGTGCTGTTCGAGTCCATCCCCATCCAGTTCTACGGGGCGCTGGAAATCAACTCGTTGCTGGCCATTCCGCTGTTCCTGCTGGTGGGCGAGATCATGAACAAGGCCGGGCTGACGCAGCGGCTGATCGCCGTGGCCGAGGTGCTGGTGGGTGGCTTCAAGGGCGGGCTGGCCTACGCCAACCTGTTCACCAACGCCATGGCCGCCTCCATCCTGGGCTCGGCGGTGGCGCAGATCGGCGTCATGAGCAAGGTCATGATCCCGGCCATGGAACGCATGGGCTACAAGCGCGAGTTTTCCGGCGCGGTCACGGTGTCGGCCGGCCTGCTGGGGCCCATCATCCCGCCGTCGATGCTGATGATCATCTACGGCGTGGTGGCGGTGCAGCCGATCGCGCCGCTGTTCATCGCCGGCATCGTGCCGGGCCTGCTGATCGTGGCGGCGCTGGCGCTGGTGATCTTCCTGAGCGGGCTCGTCGGGCC
>NZ_JAAQQT010000415.1:0-262 GCF_011742065.1 Aquabacterium sp. A08 | reverse complement strand
GCATGGCATTGGCAGTGGATGTGGTGGTGATGGCCGCCGGCAAGGGCACGCGCATGAAGAGCCGCACGCCCAAGGTGTTGCACCGCCTGGGCGGCAAGGCCCTGGCGGCGCATGTGATCGGCTGCGCCGCCCAACTGGGGGCACGGCGGGCGGTGGTCATCACCGGACACGGCGCCGAACAGGTGGAAGCCGCGCTGGCGCCCCTGGCCACCCCGGCGCTGGCGCTGGACTTTGTGCGCCAGGAACCCCAGCTGGGCACCGG
>NZ_JAAQQT010000414.1:0-262 GCF_011742065.1 Aquabacterium sp. A08 | reverse complement strand
GCATGGCATTGGCAGTGGATGTGGTGGTGATGGCCGCCGGCAAGGGCACGCGCATGAAGAGCCGCACGCCCAAGGTGTTGCACCGCCTGGGCGGCCAGGCCCTGGCGGCGCATGTGATCGGCTGCGCCGCCCAACTGGGGGCACGGCGGGCGGTGGTCATCACCGGGCACGGCGCCGAACAGGTGGAAGCCGCGCTGGCGCCCCTGGCCACCCCGGCGCTGGCGCTGGACTTTGTGCGCCAGGAACCCCAGCTGGGCACCGG
>NZ_JAAQQT010000413.1:0-629 GCF_011742065.1 Aquabacterium sp. A08 | reverse complement strand
GCCCACGGCCCCACCAGGAATCCCCCATGAACGCCACCCCCCACACCGCCGCCCCCACGCTGGACATCGCCGGCCTGGAAACCGTGTACGACGCCTTGGCCAGCGCCATCGACCGCGCCGGCCCGGAACACACCGAGCTGTTCCTGGTCAAGCTGGCGCTGCTCAACGCCCAGGCGCTGGGCTGTGCCGAGCGCTTTCAACAGCAGCTCGACGCCGCCTTGCTCGACCTCTGAGCCCCACCGTGGGGCCATGACCGAAACTTCAGCGCGCCGGGCGCCAAAAACCTAAAATCGGGGGTTGCACGCCCATGCCCCGGGGGTGCCGGCCCATCCCCCGCCCATGAACGCCCCCCTCGACGTCTCCTTCTTTGCGCGCGCCGCCAAGCCCATCACCAGCTACAAGCCGTACTGGGCCAAGCGCTTCGGGCCCGCGCCTTTCCTGCCCATGAGCCGGGCCGAAATGGACCGGCTCGGCTGGGACAGCTGCGACGTGATCCTGGTCACCGGCGACGCCTACGTGGACCACCCCAGCTTTGGCATGGCGGTGATCGGCCGGGTGCTGGAGGCGCAGGGCTTCCGGGTCGGCATCATCGCCCAGCCCGACTGGCACAGCGCCGAGCCGTTCAAGGC
>NZ_JAAQQT010000412.1:0-272 GCF_011742065.1 Aquabacterium sp. A08 | reverse complement strand
CGGGCCGAGGGCGGCGAACCCGCGCCGCACTACCTGGCCAGCGACGCCATGGCCCTGGCCGGCGTCACCGACCAGATCGTCTACCTGGCCGAAGGTGACGTGGTGGACCTGCAACTGGGCCGCTACTGGATCGCCGGGGCCGACGGCCAGCCGCTGGACGCCGCGCTGCGACCCGTCAAGACCGTGCACGCCCACAGCGGCGCGGTGGAGCTGGGACCGTACCGGCACTACATGCAGAAAGAGATCTTTGAGCAGCCGCGGGCCATCGCCGA
>NZ_JAAQQT010000411.1:0-247 GCF_011742065.1 Aquabacterium sp. A08 | reverse complement strand
GTTCGGCGTGTTCCGCATGTGAGGGGCCGGACATGAGCAACCTGACCGTGACCGTGCAGGCGCACCGCGCCACCGTGACCCTGACCCGCGCCGAGCTGCGCAACGCCTTCAACGACGAGGTGATCGCCGAGCTGACCCAGGTGTTCACCGAACTGGGCCAGCGCGACGACGTGCGCGCCATCGTGCTGGCCGCCGAAGGCCCGGCTTTCTGCGCCGGCGCCGATTTGAACTGGATGCGCCGCATGGC
>NZ_JAAQQT010000410.1:0-285 GCF_011742065.1 Aquabacterium sp. A08 | reverse complement strand
CCACGGGGTTGCCAGCGCCTTGTTCTGGTCGATCAGCCCTTCGCGCTGCAGCCGCTCGCGGATCTCGCGCTTGCGGGCTTCCAGGTCTCCCAGGGGGTAGTCGGCGTCGATGGCGTCGATCTCCAGGCTGAAGCCGTACTGGGGCTTGAACACCGGGCGGGCGCGCACCAGCAGTTTGATGCCGGGCCCCACCTGGGCGCCGGTGGCTTGCTCGAAGGCAGGCAGGATGCGTTCGGCCTGGTTGGCCCAGATGGCGGCGTTGGATTTCGCAATGACCACCCCACG
>NZ_JAAQQT010000409.1:0-236 GCF_011742065.1 Aquabacterium sp. A08 | reverse complement strand
ATCATGGGCATCGGCCCGGCGCCGGCCACGCAGAAGGTGCTGGCCCAGACCGGCCTGACGCTGGCGCAGATGGACGTGATCGAGCTCAACGAAGCGTTTGCCGCGCAGGGTCTGGCCGTGTTGCGCCTGCTGGGCTTGCCCGACGACGACGCCCGCGTCAACGCCTGGGGCGGCGCGATTGCGCTGGGTCATCCGTTGGGGGCCTCGGGCGCCCGCCTGGCCACCACCGCCATC
Source organism: Aquabacterium sp. A08 (assembly GCF_011742065.1). Lineage (NCBI taxonomy): Bacteria > Pseudomonadati > Pseudomonadota > Betaproteobacteria > Burkholderiales > Sphaerotilaceae > Aquabacterium > Aquabacterium sp. A08. The sequence continues at coordinate 2 of NZ_JAAQQT010000409.1, read as the reverse complement.
AA
>NZ_JAAQQT010000408.1:0-697 GCF_011742065.1 Aquabacterium sp. A08 | reverse complement strand
AACGCCAAGAGCACGCGCGCCTTCCTGAAACGGGTGGACGCCACCCACCCGCTGGCCGCCCCGCTGCAGGCCCAGCAGATCACCGAACTGCCGCGGCAGGTGCACAAAAAAGGCGACCACGACCCGGCCGGCGGCTTCGACGCCCGGCCGCTGCTGGCCGCGGCCGTGGCCGGCCACGACGTGGGCCTGGTGAGCGAGGCCGGCATGCCCGCGGTTGCCGACCCGGGTGCCTCGGTGGTGCGGGCCGCGCACGCGCTGGGGCTGCCGGTGGTGCCGCTGGTGGGGCCGGTGTCGCTGATGCTGGCGCTGGCCGCCAGCGGTTTGAACGGCCAGCACTTTGCGTTTGTGGGCTATCTGCCGCAGGAGGCCAGCGCCCGCGCCCAACGCCTGCGCGAACTGGAAGCGCTGGTGCAAAAAACCGGGCAGACGCAGCTGTTCATCGAGACGCCTTACCGCAACGGCGCCTTGTTGCAAGGCGCGCTGGCGGCGTTGAAGCCGACCACGCGCCTGGCGGTGTGCTGCGGCGTGACACTGCCCCAGCAGGCGGTGTTCAGTGGCACCGTGGCCGAGTGGAAACAAGGGGCGCCCCGGTTGCCGCTGGACTTGCCGGCGGTGTTTTTGGTGGGGCGTTGAGGTTGGAGCTTGGTCCGGGCGCTGTGAGTGGGGTCAGAGAGGTCTTGGGTGGGCGAGTCGGGGG
>NZ_JAAQQT010000407.1:0-489 GCF_011742065.1 Aquabacterium sp. A08 | reverse complement strand
TTCTTGCCGTTCGCTGGGCGAGATGGTTTCGCCCAGCGCCATTTTGTTGAGCAGCCGGGTGCAGCGCGGCGAGGCGGAAACCGGCGCCGGCGCGGTAGCTGGTGCAGGTGCAGGTGCAGGTGCAGGTGCAGGTGGCGCGGCCACCTCGGCCGCGGGCGGTTCAGTCGCGGGAGCCGGTTCCCGCACCGCTGCTTCGTCAGGCATGGTGGGTGGCGGTGGGGGCGGGGCCGGTGGCGCCTCCACAGCGACAGGCGGAGCCGGGGGGGATGCGGGTTCGGGTGCGGTGTCGGGGCGCAGCAATCCCCAGGCTCCGGCACCCACCGCGCCCAGCACCAACAAACCCACCAGCCAGCCCAGCCAACCGCGCGGTGCAGGCCCGGTCGGTGGTACCGTGGCTGGAGCTGGAGCTGGAGCTGGAGCTGGAGCTGGAGCTGGAGCTGGAGCTGGAGCTGGAGCTGGAGCTGGAGCTGGAGCTGGAGCTGGAGCTGG
>NZ_JAAQQT010000405.1:0-266 GCF_011742065.1 Aquabacterium sp. A08 | reverse complement strand
GACAGGTCGCGCAGCTGGTGGGCGGCCACCCCGGTGAGCAGTTCCAGCTCGTCGGACCAGTCCAGGGCACCGCTGTCCAGGCTCCATTCCCAATGCCCCAGACCCGCCACCCGGCGCACCGCCGCCTCGCGCAGACGGCTGCGGCGCACCTCGCGGTTGAGGTGCCCGGTGCGCAGGGCGTAGCGGACGCGCTCGGTCAACAGCGGCCAGTTGATGGGTTTGGTGATGAAGTCGGTGGCCCCGGCGTTGAAGGCCATCTCGATCGA
>NZ_JAAQQT010000404.1:0-296 GCF_011742065.1 Aquabacterium sp. A08 | reverse complement strand
CCTTCAGCATGGCCGCCAGGGCCGGCAGGGCCAGCCCCGCCCGCTCGCGCGCCTGGCGCAACGCGGTCTGGGGCAACAGGTTCGGCGCGGTCGCCGCCTCGGCGGCGTGGGCCACGTCACTCATTGAAAGCTCCCCGCTCCAAGGCCCCGGCCTCGCGCGATTCGGGGAAACGGCGGCGCAGCTGGGTGCCCAGCTGGGCGGCCGCTTCCCGGTTTTGCAAACGGTTTTCGATCTTGATGCCCAGCCACAGCGATTCGGCGTTGGCCAGCTCGGAATTGTTCAGGCGGCGCAGGTA
>NZ_JAAQQT010000403.1:0-608 GCF_011742065.1 Aquabacterium sp. A08 | reverse complement strand
CTGGTGAAGAAAGACATCGGTGCCGTGAAGGTGGCGGTGTCGGGCGCGGGCGCCGCGGCCATCGCCTGCCTGGACGTGATGGTGGGCCTGGGGGTGAACGTCGAGAACATCCTGGTCTGCGACTCCAAGGGCGTGATCCAGACCGAGCGCGACGACGCCCAAGCCGGCAAGCTGGACGCCTCCAAACAGCGCTATTGCCGAACCACCGCCGCCCGCACCCTGGCCGATGCCATGGCCGGCGCCGACGTGTTCCTGGGCTGCTCCGCCGCCGGCGTGGTCACGGTGGACATGGTCAAGTCCATGGGCCCCCAGCCCATCATCCTGGCGCTGGCCAACCCGGAACCGGAAATCCGCCCCGAGCTGGCCAAGATCGCCCGACCCGACTGCATCATCGCCACCGGCCGTTCGGACTACCCGAACCAGGTCAACAACGTCCTCTGCTTCCCCTACATCTTCCGTGGCGCGCTGGACTGCGGTGCCACCAAGATCACGGAAGAAATGAAGCTGGCCTGTGTGCGCCAGATCGCCGACCTGGCCAAGGCCGACATTTCCGAGGAAGTGGCCAGCGCCTATGTGGGCCAGGAACTCACCTTCGGCCCGGAATACCT
>NZ_JAAQQT010000402.1:0-519 GCF_011742065.1 Aquabacterium sp. A08 | reverse complement strand
GTCGCCGGCCACGAGTTTGCAGAAAATGCAGACGCCGGGCGGCGACGGGTCGATGAACTTGGGCATGCAGGCATCATACAAAGTGACGGTTTCCGCGGAAACTTCTGACGATGACCCCGCCCAAGAATATCCTCAGCAGCCTGAACCACTGCGTCGGAAGGCCTCGGGCTGCCTGGTGAAGTCCAGCGCTTACCGCCCCCTGCCGCGGGTGCAGCAACGGGAATAGCCCGTCATCGATCCGCAGGACACCGTGCCGGTGGTCGTGGGTGGCTGGCTTCAGATGACCGCCTCGGCGGCCAGTTGCCTGTGTTGTATCGTTGGGCCGCTGCCAACCGCTCGGATGAGGGCGGCCAAAGAATGCGCAGTCAAGCATGGTGGACAAGCACGACAGAGCGAGCCACACCGGGCATCTGCCCCGATCACTTCAGGCGTTGACGGCCTGGATGCCCCACTTGGCCAGCGCAGCGTCGTCGCTCGCGCGGGCATCGACCCAGCGGGCGCCCTCGGGCGTCTGCTCTT
>NZ_JAAQQT010000401.1:0-247 GCF_011742065.1 Aquabacterium sp. A08 | reverse complement strand
GCCATGCGGCGCATCCAGTTCAAATCGGCGCCGGCGCAGAAAGCCGGGCCTTCGGCGGCCAGCACGATGGCGCGCACGTCGTCGCGCTGGCCCAGCTCGGTGAACACCTGGGTCAGCTCGGCGATAACTTCGTCGTTGAAAGCGTTGCGCATCTCGGCGCGGGTCAGGGTCACGGTGGCGCGGTGCGCCTGCACGGTCACGGTCAGGTTGCTCATGTCCGGCCCCTCACATGCGGAACACGCCGAAC
>NZ_JAAQQT010000400.1:0-358 GCF_011742065.1 Aquabacterium sp. A08 | reverse complement strand
CTGCATGGGGTGACGCTGGAGGCCATGGTCAACGCCCTGGTGGCGCACTACGGTTGGGCCGAATTGGGGCAACGCATTCCGGTGCGCTGTTTCACTCACGAGCCCAGCGTGGCGTCCAGCCTGAAGTTCCTGCGCAAAACGCCCTGGGCGCGCGAGAAGGTGGAAGGCCTCTACCTGTTCATGCTGCGAGAACAGCGCCGCGGCCAGACCGGCCGTACTTGAACCCACCCGAACCCCGAACGGGGCCGGGCGGGTCGGTTCAGGCCATGCCCTGGTGCCGCAGCAGCGCGTCGATTTGCGGTTCGCGGCCGCGGAAGGCCTTGAACGAGGCCATGGCCGGGCGGCTGCCGCCGGCTTC
>NZ_JAAQQT010000399.1:0-521 GCF_011742065.1 Aquabacterium sp. A08 | reverse complement strand
GACCTGGTGGCCAAGGTGCTGATCGACCCGGGCAGCCGGGTGCTGGTGGAAACCCCGACCTACCTGGGTGCGCTGCAGGCTTTTGGCCCGATGGAACCCGAGGTGGTGGGCGTGCCCGGCGACGACGAAGGCCCGGCGCTGGCCGGGCTGCGGCAGGCCCTGGGGCTGGGCGAGGAGGCGGCCGACGCACCCGAAACCCCGGAACGTCGCCGGCTGCTGCAGTTGGACCTGACCCCGGCCCGGGGCTTCCCGCGTTTCATGTACCTGCTGCCCAATTTCCAGAACCCCACCGGGCGCAGCATGAGCGAGGCACGGCGGGCCGCCCTGAGCGCGGAGACCCAGCGACTGGGCCTGCCGATTGTGGAAGACAACCCCTACGGTGACCTGTGGTTCGACACCCCACCGCCCGCGCCCCTGACCGCCCGCCACCCCGCCGGCTGTGTGTACCTGGGGTCGTTCTCCAAAGTGCTGGCCCCTGGGCTGCGGCTGGGCTTTCTGGTGGCGCCGCCCGCGCTGTACCC
>NZ_JAAQQT010000398.1:0-220 GCF_011742065.1 Aquabacterium sp. A08 | reverse complement strand
GGCGGCTGATCTCGCTCTTGGGCGTGATGAAGTCGGTGGCGCGGGTGGAGTTGAGGATGTTCTCGTCCGCCGCGTACTCGCGCTCGGGGCCGTAGGTGGCCAGCAGTTCGGGGCCGGCCCAGCCTTTGAGCAGCCAGTCCAGCTTCCAGGCCAGGTTGTCGGCGTCCTGCACGCCGCTGTTGGCGCCACGGGCGCCGAAGGGCGACACGCCGTGGGCGGC
>NZ_JAAQQT010000397.1:0-220 GCF_011742065.1 Aquabacterium sp. A08 | reverse complement strand
GGCGGCTGATCTCGCTCTTGGGCGTGATGAAGTCGGTGGCGCGGGTGGAGTTGAGGATGTTCTCGTCCGCCGCGTACTCGCGCTCGGGGCCGTAGCTGGCCAGCAGTTCGGGGCCGGCCCAGCCCTTGAGCAGCCAGTCCAGCTTCCAGGCCAGGTTGTCGGCGTCCTGCACGCCGCTGTTGGCGCCACGGGCGCCGAAGGGCGACACGCCGTGGGCGGC
>NZ_JAAQQT010000396.1:0-305 GCF_011742065.1 Aquabacterium sp. A08 | reverse complement strand
CGGGTGCGGCTGGAGGCCAAGTCCATCGCCGAGAAATACCTGGAGCCGCCGCACACCACCGATTTCGCCCTGCTGTTTCTGCCCACCGAAGGCCTGTACGCCGAGGTGCTGCGCCGCCCGGGGCTGGTGGAGCTGCTGCAGCGCGAGCACCGCGTGACCCTGGCCGGCCCGACCACGCTGCTGGCCATGCTCAATGCCCTGCAAATGGGCTTTCGCACCCTGGCGCTGGAGCGGCGTTCCAGCGAGGTCTGGCAGGTGCTGGGCGCGGTGAAAACCGAATTCGGCAAGTTCGGGGACGTGCTGGC
>NZ_JAAQQT010000395.1:0-516 GCF_011742065.1 Aquabacterium sp. A08 | reverse complement strand
CAGGGCGGCGGCCTGATCGTCAACGTCTCGTCCTGGGCCGGCCTGTACGCCTCCAGGTTGACCGGGCCGGCCTACAACGCCACCAAGCGCGCGGTACTGGCGCTGACCGAATCGATCAACATGGAGGAGGGCGTGCACGGCATCCGCGCCAGTTCGGTGCTGCCGGGCGAGGTGGCCACGCCCATCCTGGACAAGCGGCCGGTGCCGCCGTCGCAGGCCGAGCGCGAGCGCATGGTGCAGCCCGAGGACCTGGGCCAGGCGGTGCTGTTCCTGGCGCAGATGCCGGCGCGCACCTGCATCAACGAACTGGTGATCTCGCCCACCCACAACCGCTTTTACACCGGCGGCCTGGAGTCGCCGCGGCCGGCCTGAGCGCGGCGCTCTGCTATGATCGCGGCGTCATTGGGGAGTAGCCGCTCTTCCCCCGAAGAGGCTCGCGTCAACACACTTGTCCCACCGGACATGGCGCCAGCGGTCCCGACTTGGCCAGACCTTTGACCACCACGCCTCCCCCTT
>NZ_JAAQQT010000394.1:0-269 GCF_011742065.1 Aquabacterium sp. A08 | reverse complement strand
CGGGGCCGCGCTGTGCCCATGGGCCGGGTGCTGCTGGTGCTGTGGGCCTTCCCCATGCTGGTGTTCGCGCTGCTGGGCCTGCGCCGCAGCATCGGACTGCACTGGGTGCTGGGTTTTGTGCCGCTGTTTGTGCTGTGGGCCGCCACGCGCCTGCCGGTGCCGGCGCTGCGCCGCGCCTGGCGCTGGACGCTGGCCCTGTCGCTGCCCCACCTGCTGCTGGTGGCCGCCGTGGCCTGGGCGCCGCTGGCCTGGTGGCAGTCCACCCGCCT
>NZ_JAAQQT010000393.1:0-557 GCF_011742065.1 Aquabacterium sp. A08 | reverse complement strand
GCTTTTTGCAGGTCGGCGTTGATTTTTTCGGACACCTGGTGCCACACATGGGTGGGCGGGGTGACGTGGCCGAGCTTGAGGGTCTGGGCCTGGGCAGCGAAAGCGGTGGCGGCGAAGGCCAGGCCGGCCGCGAGGGTGCGCAGGGCAGGGAGTTGGATCATGGCGGGTTCCTTGAACACAAAAAACGGCCCGCGGCCCCAGGGTGTGGGGGCGCGGGCTCAGACAGGTCAGGCGGCGTCGGGCTGTTTCCCGGGGGCCGCGTCGGCAAAGGCGGGCAGGGCCATGCAGGCGGCCTCCACCCGCTGGATCAGCGGCCAGCGGTTCAGGTCCACCTGGAAGCGGCGGGCGCTTTCCACCTGGGGCACCAGGTAGCAGTCGGCCAGCGTGGGCGTGTCGCCGAAGCTGAACCGGCCGCGCTGCGTGTCAGCGGCCAGCAGCGCCTCGTAGGCGTCGAAGCCCGCACCGATCCAGGTGCCGCACCAGGCGTTGATGGCGGCCTCGTCGGCGCCGAACGTCTTGCGCAGGTACTCCAGGATGCGGCGGTTGTTGACCGGGTG
>NZ_JAAQQT010000392.1:0-324 GCF_011742065.1 Aquabacterium sp. A08 | reverse complement strand
GCTGCGCGACCAGGTCGCCCGGCGCTGCCAGGCGCGCGGCTGGAGCGGCTGGGTGGACACCGTGACCGACTGGCTGCTGGCCTGCCTGCAGGCCCGCCTGCCGCTGCCGCACGCGCCCCCGGCCGAACACGCCGCTGCCCCCGTGGCCCTGGCCGACCTGCGCACCTGCCTGCCGGAAATGGAGTTCTGGCTCGCCGCCCAGCCGCTGTCGGCCCGGGACATCGACCGCCTCGTCACCGCCCACACGCTGGGCGGCGCGCCGCGGCCGCCGCTGCGCGACGACCGGCTGCACGGCATGTTCAAAGGCTTCATGGACCTGGTGTT
>NZ_JAAQQT010000391.1:0-371 GCF_011742065.1 Aquabacterium sp. A08 | reverse complement strand
AAAATGTGGGTGGCCCCGCCGACCAAGATGGACGAGAGCGAGCTGATCAAGGAAGGCCACTACGCCGCGTTCGGCACCGCCGGTGCCCGCACCGAAATGCCGGGCTGCTCGCTGTGCATGGGCAACCAGGCGCAGGTGCGCGAAGGCGCGACGGTGATCTCCACCTCGACCCGCAACTTCCCGAACCGTCTGGGCAAGAACACCAACGTGTTCCTGGGCTCGGCCGAACTGGCCGCCATCGCGTCCAAGCTGGGCAAGCTGCCCACCGTGGCCGAGTACCACGAGGCCATGGGCATCGTGAACAAGGACGGCGCGTCGATCTACAAGTACCTGAACTTCGACCAGATCGAAGAGTACGCAGAGACCGCCAA
>NZ_JAAQQT010000390.1:0-232 GCF_011742065.1 Aquabacterium sp. A08 | reverse complement strand
AGCCCACGGCGCCGGCGCCCATGATGGCGAATTGCATGGCAGAAAGCTGGAGTGGGGAAAAGCCGCAGCGTACCACCGCCGGCGCGGGATAATCCTCCGGTGAACAGCCGCAGCACGCGGCACGCGGCACGGAGGATGCATGGCATTGGCAGTGGATGTGGTGGTGATGGCCGCCGGCAAGGGCACGCGCATGAAGAGCCGCACGCCCAAGGTGTTGCACCGCCTGGGCGGC
>NZ_JAAQQT010000389.1:0-614 GCF_011742065.1 Aquabacterium sp. A08 | reverse complement strand
GAAATGGATGTGGCGGATGGCGTGTTTCATGCGTGGCCTCCAGCAGAGGCGGTGGGAAGTTGGGCCAAGGTCCGGCAGGCCTGCACCATGGCCGGTACGGCCTCGGTTTTGGCCTGGGCGCGGGCGCGTTCCGCGCGGGCCTGCAGGTCGGCGCGGGTCAGGTCTTTCAGCATCGCGGCCAGCCCTTGGGCGATGAGTTCGGTCTGGGGCACCAGCCAGGCGGCGCCGGCGTCCACCAGGAAGCGGGCGTTGTGGGTCTGGTGGTCGTCCACCGCGTGCGGGAAGGGCACGAAGATGGCGGCGGCGCCCACCGCCGCGAGTTCGGTCACGGTGCTGGCGCCGGCGCGGGCGATGACGACATCGGCCTCGGCGAACGCCGCTGCGGTGTCATGGATGAAGGGGGTCAACGTGGCTTCGACACCAGCCTGAGCGTACGCCGCCTGGAGGGCCTCGATCTGCTTTTCGCCGCTCTGGTGGGTCACCACCGGGCGCTGCTCGGCCGGGATCAGCGCCAGGGCCTGCGGCACGGTGTCGTTCAGGGCCTTGGCGCCCAGGCTGCCGCCCACCACCAGCAGCTTCAACGGGCCGCGGCGGCCGGCGAAACGCTCGGCCGG
>NZ_JAAQQT010000388.1:0-614 GCF_011742065.1 Aquabacterium sp. A08 | reverse complement strand
GAAATGGATGTGGCGGATGGCGTGTTTCATGCGTGGCCTCCAGCAGAGGCGGTGGGAAGTTGGGCCAAGGTCCGGCAGGCCTGCACCATGGCCGGGACGGCCTCGGTTTTGGCCTGGGCGCGGGCGCGTTCCGCGCGGGCCTGCAGGTCGGCGCGGGTCAGGTTTTGCAGCATCGCGGCCAGCCCTTGGGCGGTGAGTTCGGTCTGGGGCACCAGCCAGGCGGCGCCGGCGTCCACCAGGAAGCGGGCGTTGTGGGTCTGGTGGTCGTCCACCGCGTGCGGGAAAGGCACGAAGATGGCGGCGGCACCCACGGCGGCCAGTTCGGTCACGGTGCTGGCGCCGGCGCGGGCGATGACGACATCGGCCTCGGCGAACGCGGCCGCCGTGTCGTGGATGAAGGGGCTCAGCGTGGCTTCGACACCGGCCTGCGCGTACGCCGCCTGGAGCGCGTCGATCTGCTTTTCGCCGCTCTGGTGGGTCACCACCGGGCGCTGCTCGGCCGGGATCAGCGCCAGGGCTTGCGGCACGGTGTCGTTCAGGGCCTTGGCGCCCAGGCTGCCGCCCACCACCAGCAGCTTCAACGGGCCGCGGCGGCCGGCGAAACGCTCGGCCGG
>NZ_JAAQQT010000387.1:0-714 GCF_011742065.1 Aquabacterium sp. A08 | reverse complement strand
AAGGGGTTGATGAGGAACTGGTGGTCGCCGCCGGTGACGCTGTCGGGCAGCTTGACGCTGATGTGGGTGAAGATCAGGTCGCTCCAGCCGTAGGCCGCCACCAGGCGGTAGCAGGCGGCCAGATCGCAGCGGAGCTGCCATTCTTCGGGGCTGACGGAGGCTTGCAAGGAAGGGATGTGCATGGCGGTGTCGGTGGAAGGCATCGCCGCATCCTAAAACCGCGCCGTGTGCCCGGGTGTCGGCCCGGCGACAGCGGCCCCGCCTGGGGGCTGTGCCCGGTTGAGATGTATTCGATGGCCCATCCGGGGGCGCCGTGCGTACCATGGCCCCGTGTCCGAGCCGCTAAGATGGGCCTCACCCGTGCCCGGGCCGCTGCCGCGTCCGCCGCTCGGGTGTTCCCACTGTTTTCTTCAGGAGTGACCGCATGGCCAAAAAAACCACCGCCCCCGCCAAGTCGATGAAGATGGACATCGGCATCGGCGACAAAGACCGCGCCGCCATCGCCCAGGGCCTGAGCCGCCTGCTGGCCGACACCTACACCCTGTACCTGACCACCCACAACTTCCACTGGAACGTGACCGGGCCGATGTTCAACAGCCTGCACGCCATGTTCATGGCCCAGTACACCGAGCTGTGGAACGCGGTGGACCCGATCGCCGAGCGCATCCGCGCGCTGGGTCATGTGGCCCCGGGCTCTTACGCCCAGTACGGCCA
>NZ_JAAQQT010000036.1:0-296 GCF_011742065.1 Aquabacterium sp. A08 | reverse complement strand
GTGCGCGACGCGGTGGAGGACTCGGTGACGCGCGCCCTGGACAAGTCCATCGACCTGGGCTACGAGGGCCCCGAGGAGGTGCCGCGCAGCTGCCTCATGCCTGGCAACCCGACGCTGCTGGGCGAACTGGTGCGCAACCTGGTGGACAACGCCATCCACTACACCCCCAGCGGCGGCGTGGTCACGGCACGGGTGCTGGTGGACCCCTTCAGCGGGGTGCAGGTGCTGCAGGTGGAGGACAACGGCCCCGGCATTCCCGCCCACGAGCGCGGGCTGGTGCTGGAACCGTTTTACCG
>NZ_JAAQQT010000386.1:0-377 GCF_011742065.1 Aquabacterium sp. A08 | reverse complement strand
TTGTGTGCGGCGTCCACGCCTTCGATGTCGAAGGTCGGGTCGGCTTCGGCGTAGCCCAGGCGTTGCGCTTCTTTCAGCACCACGTCAAAGTCCAGCCCCTTGTCGCGCATTTCGGACAGGATGAAGTTGGTGGTGCCATTGATGATGCCGGCCACCCACTGGATCTGGTTGGCGGTCAGGCCTTCGCGCAGCGCCTTGATGATGGGGATGCCCCCGGCCACAGCGGCCTCGAACGCCACCATCACCCCCTTGGCTTGCGCGGCGGCAAAAATTTCGGTGCCATGCACGGCCAGCAGCGCCTTGTTGGCGGTGACCACGTGCTTGCCCGCGGCAATCGCCTCCAGCACCAGCGCCTTGGCGATGCCGTAGCCGCCGAT
>NZ_JAAQQT010000385.1:0-287 GCF_011742065.1 Aquabacterium sp. A08 | reverse complement strand
GCGGTCAACCACCTGTACGGCAACCGCCACGCCGTGGCCGCCGGGCTGGTGGCCACGGCGGTGCAGTTCAACCCCGCCGCCCTGTTTTTTGCCGCACCCCAGGGCCGCCACGCCGACCGGCTGGCCACCCTCGACCGCTACCTGCAGGCCTGGAAGGCCGACCCGCAGTCGGTGTACTACGGCACCCTGACGCGCTGGGGCGCCCCGGTGGCCACCGCGCCGCTGGCGCGCGAGGTCTGGTGGGGCCTGGGCGCGGTGCTGGCGCTGTTGGTGCTGGCCCTGCTCGG
>NZ_JAAQQT010000384.1:0-305 GCF_011742065.1 Aquabacterium sp. A08 | reverse complement strand
CGGCGGTGAGGAAGGCGCCGGTGCATTCGAGCACGGTGTGCACGCCCATCTCGCCCCATTTGAGCTGGGGGTTGTCGCGTTCGTGGGTGAGCGGGATGCGCTTGCCGTTGACGATGAGGGCTTCGTTGCCTTCATAGCCCACCGTGCCCTGGAAGCGGCCGTGCACGCTGTCGTATTGGAGCATGTAGGCCAGGTAGTCGGCGGACTTGGGGTCGTTGATGCCGACGACTTCGATGTCGCCGCCCGATTGCACGGCCGCGCGCAGCGCCAGGCGGCCGATGCGGCCGAAACCGTTGATGCCCAGT
>NZ_JAAQQT010000383.1:0-438 GCF_011742065.1 Aquabacterium sp. A08 | reverse complement strand
ACTGCCGGGTGGCAGGGGCAGTAGGAATCGAACCTACAACCTTCGGTTTTGGAGACCGACGCTCTGCCAATTGAGCTATACCCCTAGAACCGAAACAGATCAGTCGATGATCTTGGCCACGACGCCGGCGCCGACGGTGCGGCCGCCTTCACGGATGGCGAAGCGCAGGCCTTCTTCCATGGCGATCGGGGCGATCAGCTTGACGGTGATCGACACGTTGTCGCCGGGCATGACCATTTCCTTGCCTTCGGGCAGCTCGATGGAACCGGTCACATCCGTGGTACGGAAGTAGAACTGCGGACGGTAGTTGTTGAAGAACGGGGTGTGACGGCCGCCTTCGTCTTTGGACAGCACGTACACCTCACCGGTGAAGTGGGTGTGCGGCTTGATGGAGCCGGGCTTGCACAGCACTTGGCCGCGCTGCACGTCTTCGCGCTT
>NZ_JAAQQT010000382.1:0-215 GCF_011742065.1 Aquabacterium sp. A08 | reverse complement strand
CACCTGCACCTGCACCTGCACCTGCACCTGCACCTGCACCTGCACCTGCACCTGCACCTGCACCTGCACCTGCACCGGAACCAGCTCCAACTCCAACTCCAACTCCAGCTCCAGCTCCAGCTCCAACTCCAACTCCAACTCCAGCTCCAGCTCCAGCTCCAGCTCCAGCTCCAGCTCCAGCTCCAGCTCCAGCTCCAGCTCCAGCTCCAGCTCCA
>NZ_JAAQQT010000381.1:0-3009 GCF_011742065.1 Aquabacterium sp. A08 | reverse complement strand
TCGTACACCTGGAAAATTTCGCCGTGGATGTAGTTGTACCCCACGGCAATGCCCATCGCGTACGCGGCAATGATCATGCCTTCGATCACGATGTGCGGGTTGTACATCAGGATGTCGCGGTCCTTGCAGGTGCCCGGCTCGCCCTCGTCCGAATTGCAAACCAGGTGCTTGACGCCCGGGAACTGGCGCGGCATGAAGCTCCACTTCAGGCCAGTCGGGAAACCGGCGCCGCCACGGCCGCGCAGCGCGGACTCTTTCACCGTGGCAATCACCTGGTCCTGCGACAAGCCTTCGCCGCCGTCCTGGCCCAGGATCTTGCGCAGGGCCGCGTAGCCACCGCGTGCTTCGTAGTCTTTCAGGGACCAGTTGCTGCCGTTGAGCCCGGCGTAAATCTGCGGGTTGATGTGGCGGTCGTGGAAACAGGTCTCCAGGCCCTTGGCCTGGAACTGGGCCAGCACTTGGTTCGCGTTCATGCCTGGCCCTCCGCGGCCTTGAGGCCGTCGATCAGCTGGTCGAGCTTGTCGTGGCTCATGAAACTGCACATGTGGCGGTCGTTCACCAGCATCACCGGCGCATCGGCACAGGCGCCCAGGCATTCGCTCTGCTGCAGGGTGAACAGGCCGTCGGCCGTGGTCTCGCCCATGTGGATGCCCAGTTTCTTTTCCAGGTGCGCCAGGGCCTTGCTGCCGTCGCGCAGCACGCAAGGCAGGTTGGTGCAGACGTTGAGCTTGAACTTGCCCACCGGCCGCTGGTTGTACATGTTGTAGAAGGTCGTGACCTCGTGCACCGCGATGGCGGGCATGCCGAGGTAGTCACCGATGCCTTTTTCGGCGGCGGCGCTCACGTGGCCCTGCTCCTGCTGCACGATGGACAGGCAGGCCATCACGGCCGACTGCTTCTGCTCGGCCGGGTACTTGGCCACCTCGCGGGCGAAACGCGCCAGCGTGGCTTCGGTGAACGCCATGGCCTGCACGGCGGTGTGGGGTGCGCTCATCGGTCAATCTCTCCAAACACGATGTCCATGGTGCCGATGATGGCCACGGCGTCGGCCAGCATGTGGCCACGCGCCATCTCGTCCAGCGTCGCCAGGTGGGCGAAACCGGGGGCACGGATCTTCAGGCGGTAGGGCTTGTTGGCGCCGTCGCTGACCAGGTAAATGCCGAACTCGCCCTTGGGGTGCTCCACCGCCGCGTAGGCCTCGCCCTCGGGCACGTGGAAGCCTTCGGTGAAGAGCTTGAAGTGGTGGATCAGCTCTTCCATGCTCGACTTCATCGCTTCGCGCGAGGGCGGCGCCACCTTGTGGTTGTCGGTGATGACCGGGCCGGGGTTGGCGCGCAGCCAGTCCACGCACTGCTTGATGATGCGGTTGGACTGCTTCATCTCCTCCATGCGGACGAGGTAGCGGTCGTAGGTGTCGCCGGTCTTGCCCACCGGGATGTCGAAGTCCAGGCGGTCGTACACGTCGTACGGCTGCTTCTTGCGCAGGTCCCAAGCGATGCCGGAGCCGCGCAGCATGGGGCCGGTCATGCCCAGGTTCAGGGCGCGCTCGGGTGGCACCACGCCCACGCCGACGGTGCGCTGTTTCCAGATGCGGTTGTCGGTCAACAGCGTGTGGTACTCGGCCAGGTAGGTCGGGAAGCGCTGGGTGAAGTCGTCGATGAAGTCCAGCAGCGAACCCTGGCGGTTGGTGTTCATTTCCGCCATCGCCTTGGCGTTGCGGATTTTGCTGTGCTGGTACTGCGGCATGGTGTCCGGCAGGTCGCGGTACACACCGCCCGGCCGGAAGTAGGCCGCGTGCATGCGCGCGCCCGACACCGCCTCGTACATGTCGAACAGGTCCTCGCGCTCGCGGAAGGCGTAGATCAGGATGGTCGAGCTGCCGCAGTCGTTGCCGTGCGAACCCAGCCACATGAGGTGGTTGAGCAGCCGGGTGATCTCGCTGAACATCACGCGGATGTACTGCGCGCGCACCGGCACCTCGATGCCCAGCAGCTTCTCGATGGCCAGGCAGTAGGCGTGCTCGTTGCACATCATGGACACGTAGTCCAGCCGGTCCATGTAGGGCAGCGACTGGATGAAGGTCTTGCTCTCGGCCAGCTTCTCGGTGGCGCGGTGCAGCAGGCCGATGTGCGGGTCGGCGCGTTGCACAACCTCGCCGTCCAGCTCCAGCACCAGGCGCAGCACGCCGTGCGCGGCCGGGTGCTGCGGACCGAAGTTCAGGGTGTAGTTCTTGATTTCAGCCATGTTGCATCTCACGACGAGGCGGCGCCTCAGTGCAGCCCCCCGTAGTTGTCTTCGCGGATGATGCGGGGCGTGATCTCGCGCGGCTCGATGCTGACCAGCTCGTAGACGACGCGGCGGCGCTCGGCGTCGTAGCGCATTTCCACGTGACCCGAGAGCGGGAAATCCTTGCGGAAGGGGTGGCCGATGAAGCCGTAATCGGTCAGGATGCGGCGCAGGTCGTTGTGGCCCTCGAACACAATGCCGAACAGGTCGAACGCCTCGCGTTCGTACCAGTTGGCCGAGGACCAGAGGTCGGTGACGGAGTCGACCACCGGGAAATCGTCGTCCGGGCAAAACACCCGCACCCGCACGCGCTGGTTCAACGACACCGACAGCAGGTGCGAGACGGCGGCGAAACGGGCACCTTCCCACTGGCCATCGCGGTAGTCGGCGTAGTCCAGACCGCACAGGTCCAGCAGCTGCTCGAACTGGCAACCGGGCGCGTCGCGCAGGGTCTGCATGACCGAACGGTACTCGGCGGCGGGCACCAGCACGGTGACTTCACCGCGCGCCACGGTGACCGAAGTGACCCGCTCGCCCAGGGCGGCGGCCAAGGTGTCGCGCAACGCCTCGGGCGTCACGGCCGACGAGGCGCCCACGTGCGAGGCGCCACTGGTGGCTTGCGTCATCTGGAAACTCCCGCGCGGCTCATGCCCGCGCAATCGTGTTGGTGCGGCGGATCTTTTGCTGCAGCTGGATGATGCCGTACAGCAAGGCTTCGGCCGT